>JAJZKX010000178.1 GCA_021850745.1 Thermoplasmata archaeon | reverse complement strand
TTTCCAGGCTGAAAGTCGGGGACCCATTGAATGATAGCACTGACATCGGACCCATGATTTCGGAAGGGGAGGCTATGCGCGTTGAGAAAGAGCTCTCAGGTGCGGTGAAGGATGGGGCCGAAGTGCTCATCGGAGGTAAGAGGAATGGGAGCCTGTTTCAGCCAACAGTGGTTCAAAAAGTCAACCATAAGTCGTCCCTGTGGCACAAGGAGATTTTCGGCCCGGTCACAATACTGCAACCTGTGGGCAATTTCGATGAGGCCCTCAGGATGGCAAATGATGTGCCCTATGGACTTCAGGCGGGTATTTACACCTCCAGCCTTGACCTTGCAATGAAAGCTGTCTACGAACTGGATTTCGGCGCCGTGCTTGTCAACGACACTTCGGATTTCCGGGTGGACGTGATGCCATTCGGTGGCATGAAGAAGAGCGGCCTGGGTAGAGAAGGGATAAGATTTTCTATGGAAGAGATGACAGAGATCAAGCTTGCCATCTTCAGGCGGTGATTCAGTGTCAGTTCCAATCTATAGAAACAAGAATTTTTCCCCTAAGGAGTGTATGGATTAATATGCCATCAAATGAGACTTTTTCAGCAATGCTAAGGAAATCCAGATGTCTTCTTGCTCCGCTTGTAAGCATCAGGGATTCCTCAGTGTCAGAAATGTTGAGTTTTCTGTCGCCTGATTTCCTGATTGTGGATATGGAGCACTCTTCAATTGATGTCCCGGAGCTCCAGAATATTCTCATGGCGGCAAAGCCCATGCATGTCGTGGCAAGAATCCGGGGACTTGAAAAGAATGAAGTGAAAAAAGTCCTTGACACAGGTGTTTCGGGTATAATTGTCCCGGGAATAGAGACACCACAGGATGCTAAGGACGCTGTTGCCTTTTCCAGGATTCCCCCTGCAGGTGTAAGAGGGGTGGGTCCCGGAAGGGCATCCAAGTATGGGTACGGTTTCAAGGAATATGTAAAGGAATCCGGAAATTCTGCAGTGATGATACAGATCGAAACCAAGAAGGCGTATGATTCTCTTGACGAGATTTTAGACGTTCCAGGCATAGACGGTTGCTTCATTGGACCAGTGGATCTATCTACTGCACTTCAGATAGAATTCTCCTGGAATAACAGCACATTTGTGGAGGCCATAGACAGGATAGTTGCAGCAGCCAGAAAGAGGAACCTGATTACGGGAATCTATTCCCCATTGGCCAACTGCGCCCCTGAGCCAATCCTATCCAGGGGATTCAATTATCTGATGTATGGAGCTGACAGGGAGGCAATCCAGCTCAAATACCTGGAGTCGCTACAGTTCATCAGGGAAAAGCTTAAGGCTATTCCCTGAGATATTTCTCTATTTCATCCAGGCCATGGTCGATTGATTCCTGAGTCCCGGAAAAAGAGATGCGAATATGCCCCTCCCCTGCTGAACCAAAGGCAAGGCCCGGGAGAACAGCAGTTCCATGCTTTTCCAGTAATTCCTTGCTGAAAACAGTTGACTTTACCTTTTTAGTGTATGATGGGAAAGCGTAGAACGCACCCTCTATTGGACCTAGCGACAGGCTGGGAATCTCACCGATTCTCCTTGAAACTGTGTCACGTTTCTTCCGGAAGTCTTTGCGGAACTCCTCAATGAATTTATCCCCATACTTCAGGGCATAGGCAGAAGCTTTCTGTATGAAAGGCGGAGAACATGTGTAAGTGTGCTCTATCACCTTGGAAATATTAGAAACAGTCTTCTGGTCCGCTACTGTATAGCCGGATCTCCAGCCCGTCATGGAGTAACTCTTGGAAAGGCTGAAAATTGATATTACAGTATCAGGGGAATTCTCCAGTGATCCAATGGAGAAATGCTTCTTCTCGTAAACAAGGTCTTCATAAGCCTCATCACTTATGATCTTTGCACCGTGTTTCCTTGCGGCCTCGTAAATAACCTGTAAATCTTCCTTGTCCATCACCTTGCCGGTAGGATTGCTGGGTGAATTAACAAGCACTGCGGCGACATTGCTGTCCAATTTTAAAAGTATGTCTTCCACGTCGGGTGAAAGATCAGATTTCATCCTGTAATAAGAAGGTTGGAATCCTGCAATCTCGGCAGGTTCACTGAAGAAGTAACCTGGATTGGGGAGAAGAATCCTGGATCTCTTGCCTGCCAGTGCCATGAAAGTTGCAAATATTGACTGTTTTGAAGTTATGAAAATAGTATTATCCACAGACGCTTTGATTCCGTTCTTGTGCCGTACCTTGTCAACAATAGCCTCACGCACTTCAGGTATTCCATAGGATGAGGTATAGTGGGTATCACCATTCCTCATGCTTTCATAGGCAATCTCCATGATTTTGTCAGGAGTCTTGTAAAGAGGTTCGCCTATGGCAAGAGACGTAATCTTCTCCCCTCTAGAAAGCTTTTGCAGAACAAGGTTCACGACTTCAAGAGATGGAGAGCCTTCAAGGTCGCTAATATACATAAATATCAATGATCTGGCATTATTTAAGCATATGACCAGAATATTTTGAGTAAAAAAATGGAAAATGATAAAATAAAATAATAATTTTTACGCTGCCTGGCCCTCTTCGTCGACGACTCCTTTTCCCGTATAATTGATGCCTGAATAGTATCCGATGAAGTAGAACACCAGTGTTACTATTATGAACACCACAATGTCGTAAGGGAAGACTATGAGGTTGATGCCGCCAAAGTTTGAGCTCCCTATGTATGAAAGGATAAGCACAACAACCATGTAAACAGGAAGCCATATTCCGGCCTTGAAGTCAGCCATTGTGAATTCCTTTCTTGAAGCCACATAGCCAAGGAACAGCAGTCCCACAAATACAGATATTATGGATATTGAAACATATCCGAATCCTGACCAGTATATGAGGAGCCCCCCTATAACGAAAGCCAGTGGAGATATTACCTGATAGAATGGCAGCTTGTATGGCCTCTTCTCGTTGGGCAGCTTCTTCCTGAACACTGCAAGGCTGATAGCTGCAGGAGCGTACGAAAACACAACTGCATCTACGAACACGCCCAGGATGTCAGTAAAGGAAGGAAGCAGTATGAGGTAAATTATGGATATTACCAGCACCAGCACAACTGAATAGAAAGGAATCCCATTCTTGTCGATCCTGCCAAGGAATGGCGGGAAGTACCTGTCATATCTTGAAAGTGTGTTTCCCACCCTTGATGCTCCACCATAGTAAATGATGCCATCACTGAATGAAGCAATTACAACTCCGATGATTGCAATTGCTGCAAAGAGGCCAAGGCCAACGGCTAGCGATGCGGTTGCATATGGGGCGGCGAGTCCGGACAGGCCAGTCCAGCTGGAAGCTGATATGGTCGGGTATGCAAGATGCACAGTACCAAGGAAAGCAAGGCTTTCTATGACGTAGAATAACATCACAATTGCAAGCGAGACGACAATAGCCCTTGGAAGGAATTTGCCGGGATCGTGAACCTCTTCTGCGTAATCAATGGGCTGCCTGAAGCCTGCGTAAGCAAATATGGTCGCAGAAACTGCCAGGAAGATGCCCCCTGTCCCTAGCGGAGAGAAACCGCCAAAGGATGAGAGATTTGATGAGTTGAAATAGAATAGCAGTGCGATGCTTACAATCATTATCAGCGCCATCTTCACCACCGTGAAGATATTGTTCACATTACCCATGAAATGTATTGGCCGGGTGTTAATGATGAATATCAGCGCAGTTGCTACAATTGCCACCGCAATCCCCACATATGAAAGAGTGCTGCCGCTGGGTGTAAGGAACTGAGGTATATAGTATCCCGAATATTCTACAATAGCAGCCACCACAGCCGGCATTGCAAGGGAATAACCGACGAATGCAGACCAACCATTTAGAACTCCAACCACTGAACCATGGCTCCTTGCGGGATAGTAAGCTACACCGCCCGCACGCGGCCACATTGAGCCAAGCTCCACATACACATATGCAATAGGCAGGATAAGCAGGAATGCAATTGGCCATGCCAGTATTCCTGCAGGTCCTCCATCAGCCAGTACTGTGACCGGTATATAGGCAACTGCCGGACCAAGGATTGCTCCTATGGTCAAAAAGACGACATGCCAGAAACCCAGTCCTTTCTTATACCCTGTTTTTTGTCCTTCCACGGTTTTTTCACCTCAGTAAACGTCCATGGCTACAACTCTTGCCATGGCTCCACTAGCTCCAGAAATCTTGATGGGGAGGGCTGCTACCAGGTACTTTTTGCCCTCCGTAAGCTGATCCAGCCCTGCAAGGTCCTCGATAAAGGCCATGCCATGGGGTAGAAGTGCTTTGTGCACCCTGAAGTCGGAATGGTCATATGGCTCTATACCAAGGGTGTCGATTCCAATGACACGCGGGGGGGGTTCAATAAGAAAATCTACTGTATCCATGGCCAAGCCGGGAAAATCAAACTGGAATTCCTTTGTGAAGCTCCTCTTCTTGTCCCAACCTGTGTGGATGAGTATAATCTTTCCATCATATTCCTTCTTCCACTTTTTCTTCATCATATCAAGAGTAATTTCCTTCCCCTTGAGTTCCGGCCTGATAACAAAACCCTCCCCGATCAACTGTGAGAGTGGCAGTTTATCCACAGTTGCGCCATCCTCAAGCATGTGGTAAGGTGCGTCAATGTGGGTACCGGAATGTGTGGCAGAGAAGTATGTCTCCACACTGTATCCGTCGCGTGCTGCAATGCCCACTGGAATAATATTCACCAGCGGATTCGTTGGCCAGATAGGCATATAAGTTTTCAGAGGCACGCTCAAATCGTAGAATCCTTTTATCTCCATACCGAAAATATGCGATAGG
>JAJZKX010000177.1 GCA_021850745.1 Thermoplasmata archaeon | reverse complement strand
AATACATCCGACTTGCTAGTGAATTTCGATGGAAACCATATAAGTGAAGCTACAGACTTGAACACTGTCCTAAATTCCAGTAGCCAAACTGAACCAATCTACTATGCTGCATCGGTTTCAGGAGGAGAAGTAGTTCTTCTCAGCATACCACATTTCAGTACCCACAATGTTACCATATCCAAATTTGCCCCCATAGCTGGTAGCAATATGCTGCAGTATGTCTCGCTTCTGGCTATTTCCGGGATATTGGCACTCGTTTCTTATCTGGTCTATGTACGGACCAAGGACAAGAGGTGAATTAGACGGGCGGAAAATTGCAGAGTTTAACCTGAATGAAGCTTAGCCGATTGTGGTGAGTTTTTCTAATATTTTATGAGAGCCAAATTGTGGTATCTCGAGAATAAATTAATTGCCTCATTTATGAGTATATTTTTTAGTTGCCAATTATTGTTACCAAAAATATTTAAATGACAAAATCTTAAATTCAAAATGGAAAGTACTGTTAAAGATTCCAACAAGCTTAAACCAAACGAACTTGGCCTTTGGCATGGAATATTCCAGAGTTTCAGCCATGTTGCGCCCGCGGCTGAGGTTGCAATTCTTATTACAGGTACGGCCCTGGTAGCGGAAGGATCTACTCCTTTAATTTTCATACTGGCCCCACTGATAGTTCTGCTGTGGCTGAACACAAATTACCAGTTTTCTGGGCACGTGGCAAGCTCTGGAGGTTATGCTGCTTTCGCTAGAGCCGGACTGGGCAAATCTACAGGAGATTTAACGGGTTGGCTGTTTTTCTTCAATGAATTCCTGACATACACTGGATTTGCTCTTCTGTCATTTGCAGCATTTGTATACCTCCTTTCACCTTCCATAACTTCAATTGCTTACCTGTGGGTTCCAATTTTGCTAATTCCCTTGGTGTTCACAACTGCATTTGTTTACCGTGGAGTGAAAATATCACTGAACTATGCTGCATACACTGGTTTTGTAGAGACGGCGGTGCTGACCATAGCTGCCCTCATTATCATTTTCAAACTTGGTTCTTCCAACACATTTTCCGTGTTTACTGCAGCCCCCGTGCATAACGACTTTTCAATCATAGGGCTTGGACTTCTGTTTGGCCTGTATTCATACGGCGGTACAGGTTCTGTTGTAGCCCTTGGAGAGGAAATAAGGGAGCCGAAGAAAGTGATCAGGAAGGCCATAATTTATGGGTGGTTGCTTGTGGTGATCCCACTTGCACTCAATGCTTACGCCCTCACAGTGGGATGGGGACTTTCTAACATTTCATCCTTTGGATCTTCCCCTGATCCGGGAGTTATTGAATACTTCAGTTTCCTTGGTCCTTTCGGGGGCTGGATTTTTGTCGCTGTGGTTATCAACAGCTTCTTCGATTTTGGCATAGCCATTAACAATTCACTCACCAGGATGCTTTATTACCTGGCAAGAGACAGCAACCTGCTGCCGAGTTTCCTCACTAAAACCCATCCAAAGTATGGAACTCCACACAGGGCCATAATCACAGTTGCAATAATTTCATTCATCATTGCAGTTTTGTCCGGCATTATATTTGGGCCATTTGTTGGGGCCCTCGTAATTGAAGGCGCTGCTTCAATCGCTTTTATGCTGCAGCATGCCCTGGCAACTATAAGCCTGCCTTTTTACTCGCGCAGGGAAAAACAACTAAAAGTAACTGTTCACGTGGTAATTCCTGCAATAGCATTAGGATTCATTGCATTCGCCATCCTGAGTACTGTATACCCGGTACCGGCATTCCCGTTCAATCTTCCCGCATATATGGTAATTGCCTGGATCATTGCAGGATTGCTGATTATTGCATTATTGGGGAGAGCAAGAAAGGGCAAGGAGAGTAATAAGGGCAGTTCACCATAATTTCCTAATCTTGGTGCATTCCCTCATTATTTTTTGGAGTAATTTAAACCGTAAAGCTTTCTTTTTCCATCTTTTTGAGACTGCTTCATTACGAATCTAGATTTGTCTCATGTAGCTATGCGAAATAATAGCATGCTATACACTTACCCATTATTAGAACTATTGAAATACGGGAACGTTCAATGAAAACTATTGGCGCATCATCCTAGAAATCCAAGCGAAATCATGCAAGTCCCACCAGCGAGGTTTTACTATCCATTATTTTATATATTTAATTAGTCATAATATTAATAACTAAAATTAATTGGAAGTGATTAAAAATGGCAAACAATCGTGCTAAACCCTTTCGTATGGTATACCATGCAGTGCTAGTTGTGGCAATTGTATTATTCAGCGGATTTCTTTTTTCAGCTCCGCAACCTTTAAATCCAGTACTCGCCGGAACTCAACCATATATTGCGCCGCAGTCTTATTCAAATTGGCATGCAGGGACAAACCAGAGCACCCCACTGGTTACTGTCACTTATGCGGAAAATTACTCCACCATCAGCCAGCCCATTAATAATACATTGACACAGATGTCTTTGCTTCAGCGCTTCATGTGGCTGCAATATAACGACAATACTGGAGCAAGAGTGGGATTTGAACTTCATTGTGTTTTCTATCCCGGAGGAATTAATGTGTCGGACCAGAAAGTGATTGACTGGAGCAAACTCTACAACATAGAACTTATACTTCACAGCGAAACCTGGGAAGACAACAGAACCATTGGTACTATGTACAGTTTCCGGGGCTTTGATATAGTACAAGGAAACGCAAGCAATGTATCGCTTGTGAAGATTTCTGAAGGGAACGGATCCTTTTTCTACACTGTCAACAACAGCATAGGCAGCATAAGCTACTGGACAAACTATGCAAGTATAGGAAATGTTTTTCTGTCCACTGGGACCAGCAATGAATCAATTGCACATTTCAATATATCAATTAATGCGACTATTGGTAATGGGGCTTCCCAGGGATACCAGTCAAATATAACTCAAGATCCAATCTCGGCAGTATTTTCTTTCACTGTTACACATAATCTGACCTCCACCCAGTATAAATACGGGGCAAATGTCGACTGGAGTTCAGCAAAATCATTCCCGACTGCGGTGCCAATGAAATCTGGTGAAACATACAGCCTTGTAGCAAAAGATTTGCTCATGTTCTACGTGGGTGGCACAAATGGTGAAGTGAAGCAGTTTTCAACTGATGCGGCAAACGATACTGCAATTTACAACTGGAGCAACCAAACCATGTGCAAAGAACTCCTCACCACCAGTTATTATATTGACAATGGAAGTGTCTTGCACAACACTACCAGAATCTACGTAGCAGATTCCAGCCATGATCAATTTGGGAATGTTTCTTCAGTTTTCGTTGTATTCAGCGGGTTCAGCTATGGCAACAGTTCTAGCCTCTCCTTCGATCCTGCAGTCATTACACCCAATACATTGAAAACAGGCACAGAGGCGCAAAGTCAATTGTTCATACCCATTCTTGTCATTGTGATAACCGCAGCGGTAGCAGGAGGAGTTGTTTTCATAAGGATCCGCAAGAGATGATAGGTTAAAATTGCGGGACTATTTATTCTGCACAACAACCTATATTTTTATGGAAGGCTGAATGGCCTTCTTTCCCTTTTTTCTTACATATTTTTTTGTATGTGCTTTTAGGAACACGGATGAAGAGTTTTCGACCAAAACAACCAGTCCAAAAATTATATACATGATTATTTTAACAAATAGTTCAGGCAAACTGCCACTCGGAGGATAATTTAGAAATGGTGCCAAAAGGAAAGAGAAGAGCCCTGATCGTCCTGCTTATGATCATGACTCCGGGAATTCCAGAGTATTTAGGCGGTTCGTCGAAGTTCTCAGATCTTATATTCAACACACCCTCGTTTTTCCTGGGTCTGGTATTCAACATAGGCATGTATACTTGCGGTGCGCTTCTGATAAGGGAATTTGCCTTGCGATACAAGAAGGGGTGGGCGTCTATACTCACGATTGGATTGGCATACGGCATCATAGAGGAAGGGATATCCGACCACACATTCTTCATCCCTGCTGGGGGCCCTGTGGGAAGACTTGCCATTTATGGGCGTTACATGGGTGTGGATTGGACTTGGGCCCTGGGAATATCACTGTTTCACGCTGTTTTCAGCATAGGGCTTCCCATCCTTATATTGGCGATTGCTTTTCCTAAGTATGCCAATGAGCCTCTTCTGGGAAAGAGAAGCGGGTCGCTTGTTTTCATTATCTACGCCCTGGATGTCATCATATTGAGCATTGCGGCCACCCATGAAAGAGCGTTGGCCATACCAACTCTCGCAGAATACACCTTTTTCTTTGCCTTGGCATCTGCTCTAGTTGGCATAGCAAAGGTTCTCCCTTCAAAATTATTGAGAGGAAGGGGGAGACCAGAATATGGCGCCAAGAGACTATATCTGCTGGGATTGCTCGTATTTCCACTTTATGTATCGAACACTTTATTATCTTCTACTTCCACCGGAAGCCCCAGAATAGCGCCTTACCTTGATGCAATATTATATGTCGTTGCCAACATAGTTATTCTTGCGGCCATAGTGAAGAATCTTCCAGAAAGAGATAACAGAAAGCACAAGTTCGCATTAGCTCTTGGGCTCATTACTCCACTATTCGTCTGGGCGGAGACCATTCAAATTTTCGGCGTAAATATAATAATTTCAACCGTAACTGTCATAGCCATAATCTTTCTTCTGAAATTGCGGAAACTTGTCAACTCGTGAAAGTAATACAGGGAATATGAATTAAGGAGACCTCTGAGAAATGCTATGAGAAATCAACGCGCAGATTCTGTATGCTAATTGATAAAGAACAATGCTTTATTGTAACACTCCCATGTCTTTTTAGGTGTATAGCA
>JAJZKX010000176.1 GCA_021850745.1 Thermoplasmata archaeon | reverse complement strand
GTTCTAGCAGCCACTCTTTACACAATACTTGGGGGATATACTACTTTCCTTGGAGCTTCAACACCCCTTGGCGACATAACTGTTACCAACACATCGGCTGGAAGCCTGCACAGTTACAGGGTTTATGTGAACCAGTTCGGGGGAAATCTTTCACTGAACTACACGGAAATGGAAATAGTGAACTCAAATGGAACCGTTACCAATGTGGTGCTTGGAGCAGCCATGCCCAGTATAACCGATAATGGAACCGGCTATAACTGGACTGTATCAGTGGCGGGAGGATCCTATCTGTCCAGCACCACCATAATAGATCTCACACACAGCACCTCTGACAAGGGTGGTAAGATCAATGCCACCTACGTTACGGAAATTCGGCTGGTTGACCTCAGGACAAATGGGGTCATAGGAACAGGGAGCCCAACAAACTGATCACCTTTTTTTATCAAGCACTGCAATGGCTGCCTCCACATTCTCTGACGGCGGAAGGCAGTTCATCTGCGTGCATATCATTATCTCCTTCCCGTTCTTAATATTACCAGCCGAGACTGGCTCATCCAGTACCCTCATGAGATTGGCATCATCCTGATTGATCATAACAAGTTCTGCGTCCGGATAAAATCCTCTCCACATCTTTACCTTCAGTTTTTCCATTTCAGGGTTATGAATGGATGTCTTGACAAGATAACTTCCGCCTTTCAGGTAATCAATGGCAAGAGCCATGAAACTGAAGTACATTGGAGATCTTGCAATATCACTTGCGAATGCTCTGCCAGTGGATTCCGCCCGGGAGAGATACTCGTCGTTTGACAGAATGCTTCCCAGCCTGGCAAGATTCAGCATCTGAACAGAGTTTCCGGAAGGATAAGAACCATCATGACCTTCCTTTATCCGTATAAGCAGCTTTTCACCGTCGTCTGCAGTGAAGAAATAACCACCACTGGCGGAATCTTCGAAGTGGCTTTGGATGGTTGAGGCCATTTCAACAGCCATGGACAGATATGCCGCATTCATTGTTGACAGGAAGAGTTCTATGAGGCCGTAGGAAAGGAATGCATAATCATCCAGATATCCCGGTATTGCTGCTTCACCATCCTTGAACCTGTGGAATACCCTGCCATCCTTCATCATCCTGCCGGTGACAAAATCAGCACATTTCCTTGATGCCTCCAGAAAACGTGAATCACCGGTTGCCCTGTATGCCTTTGCCAGTGCTGCGATCATCAGGCCATTCATGTCGGCAAGTATCTTTTCATCCCTGTGCGGCTTCACCCTTCTGTTCCTGTATTCCTGGAGTTTTACCCTCATGGATGACAGTCTTTCCTGGAGTTCCATGGTTGATATGCCCAGCCTTTCTGCCTCATCATCCAGTGATCCGGTGAGATGCAGTATGTTCTTCCCAGTGCTCCTGCCAGTGGCTTCCTCCAGGTAGTTGCCTGCCGGGTCAACGTTGTAGACCTGCATGAATATGCTGGCATCCTCCTGCCCCAGCACAGCCATGATCTCCGATGATTTCCACGTGTAGAATTTTCCCTCCTCGCCTTCGCTATCAGCGTCAAGGGCACTGTAGAAAGCCCCATCCGATGACATCATCTCATTGGCAAGGAAGGTGAATATTTCGTCCACCACTCTTTCATATGAATGATCTCCTGTGGCCTGATAGGCTTCAGTGTAGGCCATCATCAGATAAGCCTGGTCGTATATCATCTTCTCAAAATGGGGAAGGAACCACGCAGGATCTGTGGAATAACGATGAAACCCGTACCCGATGTGATCAAAGATTCCGCCATTCCTCATTGCTGACAGCGTCCTGGTCACCATTTCAAGGGCCTTTTTATCACCCGTCCTGTGATAGTACCTGAGCAGGAACATGAGGTTCTGGGGTGACGGAAATTTTGGTGAACTCCCAAAACCTCCGTACTCGCTGTCGAAGTATTCAGACATCTGCCTGAAGACCTTTTCCGGAATGTCATTGCCCAGAGTTCCTGACGATGAGTGAGCATTCATGTTCTTCAGGTTGGAGAGCACTTCCTGTGCCCTTCTTTCCACATCTTCATGCCCTTCAGTCCACAGCTCGTTGATCTGGTTCGCAAGATCAATAATGCCCACCTGTCCGCCCCTGCTTTCCCTTGGAATATAAGTGAGGGCAAAAACTGGGACTCCATCGGGTGTCAGGATTATGTTCAGGGGCCATCCGCCTGTACCGGTCATCATCTGGCTCACAGCCATGAAAGTGCTGTCAAGATCGGGCCTTTCCTCCCTGTCCACCTTTATGCACACAAAGGTGCGGTTGAGCACATCTGCAACCTGCGGATGTTCAAAGCTCTCCCTCTCCATGACGTGGCACCAGTGGCATGTTGAATATCCTATGCTGAGAAATATCGGCCTGTTTCGTGATTTCGCCTCTTTGAAGGCTTCCTCTCCCCATGGATACCAGTCCACAGGGTTATGGGCGTGCTGTTGCAGGTATGGACTCTTCTCATTTATCAGTCTGTTGGTGTATTCTGTCATATATCTGTCCCCATGACGATGTGTAACTTAACACCTATGTGCAGGAAGAGGTTACATTCAGGCAATTCCATCACTCTGGCGGCAGATGGAATATTTATAAAACCAGTGAATATGCGCCTGCAAGGGCTATCATTGTTTGGACTGAAGTTTGCACTGTCCCTGGCCATATTCATGATCACCATGATCCTGGTAATACTGAGACCCAGGAACCTTGGCATAGGATATTCAGCCCTCATTGGAGGAGCTGCTTCCGTCATACTGGGAATCACAACAATTCCTGAAATAATACAGGTATGGAATATTGTCTGGAATGCCACATTCACCTTTGTTGCCATAATCATAATGTCCCTGATATATGATGAAGTCGGCTTCTTCGAGTATGCATCCATGAAGCTTGCTGGTTTTTCAAGAGGTTCTGGGAAGAAATTCTTTGTTCTCATGATCCTGCTGGGGGCGGTCATATCGGCTTTCTTTGCCAATGATGGCGCCGTACTGGTACTGACACCAATTATGTATTCCTTCCTGTCCAGATCAGGTGCGGACAGGAAAGCTTACCTTGCATTCATAATGGCTGTGGGTTTCATCTCGGACACGGCCAGCATGCCATTTGTCATAAGCAATCTTGTCAATATAATAACTTCCGGCTATTTCCACATTGATTTCCTCCACTACACCCTCGTAATGTTTGTGCCATACCTGGTGTCTGTGGCAGCCAGCCTTGGAGTGCTGTACGCGTTCTACAGGAAAAGCATTCCATCAAGGATAGGGACGTACAGGATACAGGACGGAATAATCCGGGACAGGGCAGTCTTCCTCTCCGCGGTGCCTGTGCTGGCTGTCCTCATAACACTCTATGCGGTCACCGGACTTTTGGGGATACCGATGGCATTTATTGCAGTCCCTGCAATTGCCGTCCTTTTTGTCATAGTGGCAATCAGGGGGAAGATAAACACAGGAAAAATACTCAGGGAGGCGCCGTGGCAGATAGTGCTTTTTTCCCTTGGAATGTACATAATTGTATACGGCTTGGGCGAGAACGGCCTCATTTCAGTGATATCTGGAGCCATTGAATCCTTTTCAGGGTTGTGGGGTCCGCTTCCATACATATTCTCCGGATATCTCTTTGCCCTGATGGCTTCCGTGATGAACAACCTGCCGTCCGTGATGCTGGGAAATCTTTCCATAGGCTTTGCTCACCCTGGCATCCTCCCCTATGTCAACGTAATTGCAAACGACATCGGCCCCAAGTTCACTCCGGTTGGGTCCCTGGCCACTCTACTGTGGCTGTACACGCTTGACAGAAAGAGGGGAATGAAGATCTCCTACGGATATTACATGAAGGTTGGCTTCGTACTGGCACTACCGGTGCTCACAGTGACTCTCGTATCCCTCTGGGCTGTTTCCCTGATCTGATGGTAGCCCCTGAACTGTTTATATTTTATGAAGGCATTGTGCAGCGTGCGCATTGCTATTCTTGTCAGGCACGGTGAAAGTGAAGCCAACGTCAGGAAGATCATATCCAGTGACATCAACGGATACCAACTGACTGAAAGGGGAATGCGGCAGGCGGAATTCACGGCAGAACAGCTTAAGGGATTGCACATTGATGGGATTCTGTCCAGCCCGGTACAGAGGGCATTGCAGACGGCAAATATTATCGGAAGCACCATTGATCTTGTGCCGGCCATTGAGAGTAACATTACGGAGTCTGGAATGGGGCCCTACAACAACTCAATGATGGCGGGTCTTCCCCCGGGTTCACGGGATGAGCTTGGAATGGAATCCTGGAATTCACAGGTTCTGAGGATGAGATCTGTCCTTGAAGGCATCCAGGGCGTGCAGCTGCTGGTCAGCCATGCCATGCCCATAAGGGCGGCAATCTCAAGCTACCTGGGCCTGGACGAGGTAGAAAGCTTCGGCATTGAGATCAGGAATGCTTCAATGTCGGTTATGGATGTGCAGAATGAAAGAATTGTCTGTATTGGTTCACTTTTAGTAAGCGACCGCTTGAGATCTATGCTTGCGCCGTGATTCGGCCTGTCCTTGAACCGATGTATACCATTGCAGAAAGAACCATGGCCACACCCATAAGCACAAGCATGATGACAAGTGCCGAAATCTGGGAACCCCTGTTCAGCTGGAGCCCGAGAATTATTCCACTGGCTGTCCCACCGGCGAACTGCCCCACATGCTGGAGAGTGTTGAAAATGCCCAGGTTGGAACCGTAATGGTACCTGGATGCGAACCTTGTGATGGCAGTTGGGAACACGATCTCATACAGCGAATATCCAAGGAAGAATACCACGGAACCAATCTCTATTATGAGCAGCG
>JAJZKX010000006.1 GCA_021850745.1 Thermoplasmata archaeon | reverse complement strand
TCGTCCACGATGTTGAATGCCATGGCTTCATCAACGATTGCTACGCATCCGTATCCGGCTGTATCCCGGAAGCCCTGCATTATCTCCATGTCCCTCCTGTCCATTTCCACGTTGCCTTTTGAAAAATCCCTGATGGTTCTGTATTCAACCATTCCGTTAACTGAAATATCTGGGCTGTTAGTTTCCATTGGGCTGACCATGCAGACTGCCCTGGTGATTAAACCACGATCCCTTGCAGCCTTTAGTGAAGAGGAAACCTGAGTAATATATCCAGAATGGAGGCCACCTATCATGAAAATTTCCTTGACAGCAGAATAGATGAGATCTGCAAGTCTTCGTCGAGCGGCTTCCCTCCCCTTGACCACCCAAGCATAAGCAGGATCAACCTCTTTTCTGTTTGATTCAAGTTCCTTCACTGTCCCCTTGATTTCCTCTCCAGCTCTGGCATATTCTTCGACTAGGTCAGTGACAATCTTTTCGGGGTTTGAGACCCTGTACAGAAGAGGCCTCCCTGGTTGGACTTCCACTACGCCGCTTTCAGCGAGCCTGCCAAGTATTTCATAGATCTTGTTCCTGGGTACGCTGGAAAAACTGTGGATATCAGAGACGCCTGATGGGCCAAGCCTGAAGAGTGCATCGAGCACTTTTGCCTCATTTGTCTTGAGGCCGAGTTTTTCGAGGTTTCTGATCATGGATGTCAATGTTACCTTCATGGTAACACCAATATAACAAGCCAAGGTTTCATCAAAATATCAGGGGAAAAAATGTACTGGATTTCATCAATTAATACAGTCTGGCCAATATGGTATGGGACGGGACCTTTCTTTTTTCCGTGGGTCCTAATTTGGACGGCCCTGTTCCTTGGGCTCTGGCTTTTTGCTTTCTTTGTGTTTTTCCGCTGGAGGGCGAGATGGGCTTGCGGAAATGTATGCTATGGGCACTACAGGGTTGGGCCTTCAGGCACTCCTGAAGAAATACTCCGAATCAGGCTGGCAAAGGGAGATATCTCTCATGATGAATATGAGGAGCTTCTGAGGAGGATTGGGAAGAATTGAAAATAGAAGTTGAGAAGGAATATAATGTGAATATGCAAATAGATCAGCTGTGGAATGCATTTACTGACTTTTCCATGGAGACAGAATTCTGGGGAAATATAAGGGACATCAGAATCCTGAGATGTGAAGGGAACGTCGTGGAAAGAGAGGCGACGGTTGGGCCAAGACCATTCGGTTCTAAGACAAAGCAGACCATCACAATGGAACCAATGAAGACCATAAACGTGAAAATTGAGGGAGAATCCATGAACGGATATCGCTCAATAGAACTCACTGAAACTGGGCAGGGGGAAACCAAAGCCAAAATATGCTGGAATCTGGATATAATGGAGGTGCCTGCCTTTGTGGAAGGGATCGCCACCGGGCAACTCTCCAAGGCAACTGACATGGCAATTGAAAAAATTGGGCTAATGAGAGCCAGGTAAACTTCCAGGAGGATTTTTGCCTCCTTCAATCCACTTTTCTGAATATGGTTAAGCTGTGGCAGTTTAGAATCACCAAAAATATCAATAACAACGCCCTGACTTCACAAAGAAGGAGACTAATGGAGAGACAGAACAGTTCAACACTCAGGGGTTTCATACATAATTACAGGGATCAGTTTCCTGAAGGTTATGAGGAAATAGTGAAGGAGATCAGCACGGAATTTGAAACCACTGCATACTCAGTCATGAAGAATGACGCGAACAGGATGATCATGTTCAACAATCTCAAGGGATACAGGGGGTACCGGCTCCTCACAAATGTTCTAGGCAGTGACAGCAGAGTATTCTTTGCCACTGGAACCAACGACCTTGAAACCTTTTATGACAATTATTCAAGGGCATTTGTTGAACAATCCCCAGGTAAGCCAAGTATAATTAACGGCCCCGCACCTTTCAAGGATACGATCATGAAAGGAAGTTCTGTTGACCTCCTTTCTCTGCCTATACCTTCACATTTCCCCTCTGACGGATCTAAGGGTGGGAAAACCCGCTACATAAGCTCTGGAATTATTGCACACAGGCCTCTAGAAAATCCTGAGAGCATAAATCTCAGTTTCACTAGAATACAGCCACTTTCCAGGAACACTTATGCTTTTGATGCTGGAAGCCACGGGCACCTCTGGAAATACCTTCACAATGCTGTTGAGGAGAATCTAGAAGCGGAACTTACTGTCATCTTGGGAACACATCCAGTCTTTTATTTGCTGGCTGCATCATTTACAGACGGAGAATATGAAAAAGCAACATCCTTCATCAACGTAGAGCTTGCCAGTGGCCTGGAGAATGATATACTCGTTCCAAAGGACGCAGAGATTGTCATTGAGGCAAGATTCAGGCCAGGGGAAACCTTTGAGGAGGGGCCATTTGCAGAATACACCGGATATATGGGGCATGATTCAACTAAGTACACCGCTGAAGTGAAATCAATCCTCATGAGGGCGGATCCAATTTACCTTGACATACAGAATTCAAATTCCAGCGAACATGTCAACACTTTTTCCATGCCCAGATCAGCACGCCTCACCAGGACCCTCAGAGATTACATGCCACAGGGCGCCATTTTCGATGTTAACTGGCCGCATGCCGGAGCAAGATTCCTTTCCCTGGGATTCGTTAATCCGCCCAACAAAGGGCTGGCGAAGCAGCTTGGTTTAGGAATAATGGCCCTTGATCCCCTCTGGGGAAAATTCGTGATTATCAACCGGGGCAAAGGCACTCTGGAATTCCCCTGTGCCATTGCCCGACTTCTCAATACCAGGGAAAACCTGAAGGAAATGGCAACCATTGTGCCTGGAGTATTTGTCATCAGCTCGGATTTCACTGCAAGCAATGATGGAACAGTTGGAAAGGTCATTGTCATCACCGACAGCACAGATGAGGATTTTTCCCTCTCAACATCTGGGAGGGACACTGTGTTTTCAACCACAAACGGAGAAGCGGTAATCTCACACAGCTACAGGGAAGACAAGCGCCTGAACATCATCGTGGGGAGAGACATAGACACCGGGAACCTGAAGCAGGTTGAATGGGCATTTGCAACAAGAGTTAACCCTGGCACGGATATTGAATTCAAAGAAGACAGGATGGTAGTCCACGCAGACAGGCCCACTCCTGAAGTGCCAAGAATCGATGAAAATGCAGCAGCACGTATTAAGGAACTATTCCCCTGATCTTGAAAATATGGAAAAAATTGTCTCTCCTTGATAGGAAGAAAAAGATTGCCTGAATTCAATCAGGCAGTTTCTGCTGTTTGCACTTCGGATAGCCTTTCCCTTACGAGGAACACGTATGCAAAGTTGAAAACCAGCCAGGCGATGAAAAGCCCTGTACCAATTATCACAGGAAGGAAAACCTGCAGGAAAGTGCTGTAGAATATCAGGGCAAAGATAACAACCGTTACCACGGAAAGCACCAATCCCGAAACGCTCATTTTCCCATCGAACTTCTTCTCGATCCTTGGAAGGGAGGCATTAATCACTGCATGCACAAAGAGCACTCCAAGAGTTGCCGCAATGGCTGCCATTATAAATGCGTTGAATCCGCCAATGACCACAGTCCCAACCAGCCCAATGGCAAAGGAGACCAGCGTAATGAATCCTGCAGCGAGGTATGGGGTCTTTCTCTTCTGGCTAATTTTGGAGAATCCGGACGGAAGTATTCCATCCCTTCCCATTGCCATCATTACCCTTGATGCGCCGTTTATGAGAACAACCGAGCCCGTAAGAAGGCTGTTTATGAAGAGCGCTGAAACAATTACAGCGGCGATTGTGCCTATAGAAGTGCCAATAATGGTTATGCCCGGAACAATGGCGCTTGCGTAGCTTGACATATTTGCCGGTCCCTGGGCAACTGTGAACACATAGGATACGAATATGAAGAATGCGCCCAATATTACAACAGAGAAGAGTACCGACCTTCCTATGACTTTCTTTGGTGTCTTTGTTTCCTCACCGAGGGGTGTAGATGCCCCAAAGCCTGAGAAGGCAGTGTACATCAGCAGGACCCCGAGGCCAACGCCACCGAAGCCTCCAACTGCGTACTTTGGCGTGAAGACAGATACTGTGTTTATTGAAGGTTGTGAGAGTATGATATATGCGCCGAATACGCCTATTATGATGATCTCAACTAGTGCCATAGCTGTGGTGTAGCCAGTGGAACCCCTTATTCCTGAATAGGAGACCAGGAATGCGAAGAGCAGTGACACAACCAGGAGAGGCAGCCAGATCATCGCCGGGATGTTTATTCCGAAACCTATGGCTAAAATGGCAGGCAGGAAAACAGCAATGCTCAGGACTATGAGGCAAAGTGCCATGGTCTGGTAGAAGACGTAGAACAGGCCCACGAAGAGTGCAGCCCTTGGACCGAATCCATTCTTGACATATTCATAATACCCTCCAGCACCGGAAACCTTTGACGCTATCCTGTTTATGACAATTGCATTGAGCAGAACAACCAGGAAACCGAAAAGCGCAGTGAGCGGGAGTGAGCCAAGTGCGAATGCCGCAGCACCTGTAAGGGTCGAAACCGCAGCTCCTGCAGGTGCAGCGCTGGCTACTCCCTGGAGCATGGTTTCCCTCATTCCTATGGAATCTTTCCTAAGCGTATTTTCCATTTCAGATGCCTCCTCTCTGGTTGATCCTTTCTTTATTCAAACTGGATCTTTCTGTAAATGTGAAATTCATTTCATCAGTGCCATCATTTTGACAATTATATAACTATTGCTTACGCTAATGTAATTTATTTAACATTTACTATTTCTATACATCCCTGATATGGTGTTTTTAGCACAATATGCATTACATTTTAGGTTCGAGGTTTTTCTAAGGATTGAAAATTATGTCACAATGGTGGCGATGGACGTTTTCGACAGGTTCCTTTTCGCTTATACCATCGGAACCCACATTATTCTAGTGACCATGAGCATCACCCTCATTGTCCTCATCTCAATAGCTGAATTCATAGGAATAAGAAGAGGGGACCGGCATTACATGGTCCTGTCTGAAAGGCTCACTAAGGTGTTCGTGATCTCTTTCGGGGTTGGAACAGCCAGCGGCATAGTGATGGCTGTGGAAATGATCAACCTCTTCCCTGCTTTCATGACGCTGGTGGCAAGTACGGGGGCAATTGCACTTTTCTATGCAGAGGTTTTTGCATTCTTCCTCGAGACCTTTGCCCTCGTCATATATGTGTACTACAGGAACGCCTTCTCGGGAAAGTACACACACTGGGTATTTTCCGTCTTTATTGCGCTTTGCTCAATTGGATCAGCAGTGTTCATAACAATGGTCAATGCCTGGATGAACAGCCCTAACGGCTTCAATTTTGCAGAATTCATTGCAACGGGACAGGTTACTGGCGTTAACCCCTGGGCACCGTTCATTACGCCAACCACCTTTGCTCAGGTTGCACATGTTGTTACTACAACGGTTTTCACCGGAGCCATGATGGTTGGTGCTTACTTTGCCTACAAGTACCTGAAAACAAGCGACAGCGATGGAAAAGCATTTTACACCAAAGGCCTAAAGCTTACAGGCATAGTCTCCATAGTCGGGATAATCCTTTCCGGGGCTACTGGAAGCCATGAGATGGGTACCTTGTTAACAAGCCAGCCCCTCAAGTATGCTGCACTGGACCTGAACTACCTTCCAGGCACCAATCTTCCGGAAAGGTTGTTCGGTTTCCTCCAGAACGGAAATTATGTATGGGGCATTGAAGTTCCAAACGTGCAGTCCCTTCTCGCTTATTTTGAGACTGGAACAAAGGAACTGCCGGGATTGACCCAGTATCCTTTGAGTGACTGGCCTCCCCTATACATCCACACATCGTTTGATGTCATGGTAACCGGCGGCCTTCTGCTAGGGCTGTTCCTGTTCATCATGGCTCTGATGTGGATAATGAGGAGGAACCCATTCGGTTCAAGGTTCATGCTGTATTCCCAGGGAATTCTGGGGGTCCTTGCACTTGTGGTGTACGAGCTGGGGTGGATGACAGATGAAGTTGGCAGGCAACCCTGGATTGTTTACAATGTGATGAGAACTGATGCCGCGGCCAACCTCACTCCATCTTTGTTTGTGCCGGGCCTCCTCATTGTGGTGTTTTACGCAATCCTGATCCCACTGACATTCTACTTCTTTGCCAGGGTGTTCAATGCTAGAGGCCTCTCAGATGACCTTTCAGGGGAAGCGCCGAATGGGGGTGTCAACTATTAACCTTATTTTCTACGTTACTTTTCTGATCTTTTCGGTGTTCGCAACCCTCCTCATCACGGAGATCATGGGATCTGTGCTAATGCTCCTCGCATGGGATAGGACCAGGTCAAAAGTGCTGGGATACATAGTCCCCATATGGGAAGTTACAGGCACATTTGGGGTATTCTGGGTTGTGGTTGTGGATTTCTCATTCCCTGGCATACTCATACCTGCTGCACACATCTATGCAGTGGCGATCATGCTGTTCCTTATCCTTATGGTAGCGAGGAATTCCTCCATAGTCTTCGGGGAATATATCATGAATAAAGGCTGGCTTGATGAGAAGAAGCTTTATCGGGCTTACTCCCTGTCCACCATAGCCCTTGGCACAGTAGTCCTGGTCATTCTTTCCTCCATAATAAGCGGAAAGGGTGTGGACCTCGCAAACCTGGAGTTTCAGCTTGGGCCTTGGCTGTCATCAGGTGGAAGCTATGCTTTCATAATAGGCACATTACTCATTGGAGTTGGGCTTGCACCACCATTCTTCGGGTTGAAGGAATTGAGGTTCCTCTCTCTGCCTGCGACCTCTACTGGTGTTGGATTGTCCCTTCTGTCTTACTATCTATACCTTCCAGCCTTGCTTTCCCCGTATATTGCCATTCCTGTGGTTATCACGCTACTTGTTCCCGTGCTCTTCAGCATGGAGAAAACTAATGCACTGATGGCAAACAAGCTCGTATTTGCCGTTGTTTCTGTGGTTATTCTCTTCTCCCTCAACTTCCTTGTATACCCCAATGCATTTGGGAAAGCACTTGCGGTGGATTCCATTACAACTGCCGGCCCAATGGCGGGAGCTTTCATCACCATAACTGTGCTCGGAGGATTCTTGCTGGCGGTGATGCTTGCAATATACCTGTTCGCTGTGAGGAAAGCCACATCTTCCAGAACTGCGGCGGCACCTGGAAAATAATCCTTCCACACTTTAATGGAAATGAGAAATGTTTCAGAGGTCCAGTGGGAAGAATATGGCAATATCCTTTGATGGAAGTGGTTTGTTGGTGCAATACCTGCTGTTGAAGCCACAGAGCCTGAAACCATTGGAAAGGTAGAAGCCCATGGCATTCCTGTTGCTGGATTGAGTCTCCACGATTATGCTTTGCAGCTCTTTTTCCGCCGCATATGCCTTGAAAGCGCTTCCAATAGCTTCCTGCCAATCCCTGTCTTTTTAAGCCTGTTAACCACTGCAAGTTCTGCCACATATCCTGTTTTGTTCAGGCCCTAATCCACATTATTGCCATACACAGGATCTTCTCTTCCGGACCGGCCTTTCTTATGACTATTGCAGGTCTACATGGAAATGCGCCAGCACTGCATTGTCATGATGTTATACAGGTGAGGGCCAAAGACCCTAAAATTTCAGTTGCTAGGGTTATTAGCTGAGGCAATGTTGTGAAACTGGCAGGAGCGCAGGCGAGTTTATGGCACTTGAAATTGTTGTTATGATAAAGCAGGTTCCGGACAGCCAGGAAGTTGAAATTGACCCGGTCACCAAGACGCTCAACAGGATGAAGGCGAGGAATGTCCTCAATGTTGCAGACGAAAACGCACTTGAGGCTGCACTGATCATCAAGGACAGGGCTGAGTCACACATAACCATTGTATCCATGGGACCCCCCATGGCTGATGAGGCTATACTGGAGTGCATGGGGAAAGGAGCCGACCGTGGAATTCTTCTCACAGACAGGGCATTTGCAGGCGCAGATACATATCCCACCGGGCTTACCCTGGCAGCGGCAATTACAAAGCTTGGCAAATTTGACATTATTTTCGCAGGCGAGGAAACATCAGATTCCAGTACAGGGCATGTCGGCCCAGGAGTTGCTGAGTTCCTGGGCATTGAACAGATAACCTATACTCGATCTGTGAGGTTTGAAGACGGAAATGTGATTGGCGAGAGGGAGCTGGAGGATGGAATTGAAATTGTCAGGGCAAGACCCCCCGTTCTCATAACTGTTAGGCTTGGTTCAAATATCCCGAGACGCCAGACCCTCAGGAAGAAAATCGACGCCATAAAGACTGGTGTGGAAACGTGGACACTCCAGAATTTGGGAATACCTGCTGAATGGGTGGGATTCAAGGGATCACCCACTGTGGTAAGGTCAATGAAAACCATTAAGGAAAAGGAGAGGGCAGCCAGGAAAATTACTGTGAGCGAGATAGGTGAGCTTGTAAAGGAACTTGCAGGCAACGGAGTGATCAAAATGGAGGTGGAGCAGCAATGACAGGCCTGATAAACGCGGTTCCAACTGACAAGCCAGAGGAGTACCGGAATGTCTTCGTTTTCCTGGAAACAAGAAAAGGTGCAATAGTAAAGTCTTCGCTTGAAATGATAGGAATTGGAAAGGAGATCGCAGAAAAGGTGAAGGAAAAGCTGGTTTGCATTCTAGTGGGCAACGATCTAGCACCTATGGCAAAGGAAGCTGGGAAATATGGGTGCGACAAGGTATTGGGTGCAGAATCCCCTGACCTTGAGGACTTCAAGACCATGCCCTATGCACATTACGCTGCCCAGTTTATCTCTGAGGAAAAACCAAACATATTCCTGATAGCTGCCACACATGACGGAAGAGACCTTGCCTCAAGAATCGCAGTCAAGTCAAGGACTGGCGTGACCGCGGATTGTACTGTCATAGACATTGACCCTAATGAAAGGATACTGCTTGCAAACCGTCCGGTGTATGGAGAAAGCACCCTCGCAGAGATACTCTGCAAGAACCACAGGCCGCAGATGGCCACCGCCAGGCCTGGAGTTTTTAAGGTACCCGATGCGCAGGACGGCAGGAACTGCGAGAAGGATATCAGGAGAGTCCGGGTGGATCCGGACCTTATACGGAAGGAAATCATCGGGTTCAGGCCAAAGGTGGAATTCGACATTACAGACGCAGACATTGTGGTATCAGGTGGACTGGGGCTCGGCAAGAAGGAGGGTTTCCAGGTCCTCGAGGAGCTTGCAAAGGAGCTCGGAGGTGTGGTGGGGGCCTCACGTCCGGCAGTTGATGTGGGCTGGATAGACCGCGACCATCAGGTTGGTCAGACCGGCCGCGTGGTAAGGCCAAAGCTCTACATTGCGGCCGGAATATCCGGAAAAGCACAGCACATTGTGGGCATGAAGCAGAGCGACATCATCATTGCAATTAACAGCGACCCAGATGCAGAGATTGCGAAGTACTCGGATTACTTCATAAATGACGACGTGTACGCTGCGATTCCTGAACTCATAAAGGAAATAAGGAAACTTAAGGGCGAGAAGGAAGTGGAAATCAGCACCTGAACTTCTTTTTAAAAATTTATTGCGACTGAAGGAAGCCTGTTTCATGCATAAGTTTCTAGTTGTGGATTAGGCACTTACATCTAAGCCCCAAGGCACATATTCATGCTGAAAATTTTATTTAATGCCCAGTATCGATTGCGGCCTCAATCCCACAGCGGTCAATGACGAAAAGAACAGCGCGGGGATTGCCGCCCTTCTCTTCTTTGTGATCTCACTGCTCCTATTTCTCCGCTCTTTCTGGAAATCCAGCAAGAGCGAGGAATAATGCCGAGAAAACGGAATAATGGAGCCAGTTTGCCGGGAAGATTCAAAGCATTTCCGGAAAGTGAGCGTTTCGGGTCAGTCCTGAAAATCCTTGAGAGACACCACTTCAGTGATTATTGGGTTGCATTCATGGGCCTCATTTGCAACATCGGCAAGAGTCCTCATGAATATCTGGATCTGCTCCCTGGGCATTGCAACAGTGAGTGTGGCATTTTCCTGGTTTATGGTTCCGTAATAGCCTAAGATAACAACATACTGCTTTGCAAGGGCCCTTACAAGTGAGAGAATGAATTGGTTGTTTGACTTGAATGCGAAGACTTTTTCCGTAGGCCTTGATACTTCCACAGGAGCAAGAATTTCTGGGACTTTGCTGTATTTGGACAGGGCAACTGCCTTAACGCCGCCTTCAACGAAATTGGCAAGCGTGAAGAAGAATTCATCTTCCCCGGAAACAGTGAGATCAGGCGGAGTATTCTTGTTAAATTCCATGGTTACAAAGACAAGCTCCTCCTCCATGCCGGGGATAAGAAATGCACTGCCCCGCCCATCGAATGGCCTGTAGTATTCTATCCTGAAATCAGGTCTTTCCTTCTGCACCCTGAGCAGGACCCTGGAATAGAATTCAAGTTCCGAATGGTTTATGAGAAGGCGTCCGTAATTTCTTCCTTTCCTGATGTACATCTGGTCAACTATTGCAGTCTTGAACATGGACATTGCAGTCTGCATGGGACCCCCATACTGCCCCTTCAGCTGGTCCATTCTTCTCCTCACCTGCCACAATCCATCCTGTAGCTTGGCACCTACCCTGTTCAGGAATATCTTCTTTTCCGGGTCATTTTCGGAGCCCTCCGGCAGGAAAAGATTCAGGAACATCTGCCCGTCAATGAAAACTGCGCTTTCCGGCGCCATGAATGTGGATGCCCATATGAAGCGTGAATCCGGTTCGCTGATGCCTGGCCTTGACATGAGAACTTCGAAGTCAAGCAATTCATGAATCTTTTTCAGCCCCTTGAAGGCATGGCAGTTTTTCTTGTCCATTGAGGTCTCCACGAATAAACATGAGGTTAATTACTTTTGCACAGGCTCATTCAGAAACCTGTATCATGCGCTCTGGTTACTCTTCCATTACATACTCCATTTGGTAATCTGTGACTTCAAGCAATTTTAAATCCCATTTTGTGAAATCTGTCATAATTCCCTTCAGCAGCCTCATCAGTGCTGAAGTCTGCTGAACTGGCACAGGGGTGACCAGCCTGATGGCATCCGGGTACGCTATCCCGTAGAGACAATACAGCACTATGAAATCAGTTGCAAGCCTGGACACCAGCTGTGTTATGACTTCGTTTTTAGCCCAGAAAGCTGTCACTTTGCCTGAAAATTCCGAAACATCACTGGTTTCCAGAATCTCCGGAACCGGGTGATCCCCAGCGAGTGCCATTCCCTTGATTCCACGCTCATCAAGGAAGTCCGAGAGTATGATTGGCATTTCATGAGTTGGATTGGGTAGATCGGTATTCCCGACTGGCCTTGAAACCTGAAGAGTCACCATTGCAACCTTGTCCCTGGAATTTATCCAGTCATAGATTTTGGAGTGGCGATACAACTTGCGCATGTATTCCACCCTGTACCCGTCAGCAACGTCTGAATAGGTCACAATCAAGGATGAAATGTCCATGAGATCCTTTGAATTGAACGTGAAATGGGCGTTATACCTGCCCCTGTGGATGTAAGAGTAATTCACCATGAGGCTCCTGAAGGTGCTCATCCCCAGATGGAGCGCAGAACCGTATACGTCACTGAGCTCTGACAGGTTCCTCCTTACCTGCCACAGGCCATCCTGGAGCCTTGCACCAACCCTGTTGAAGAAGAGATTCTCATCCTTCTGGTATTCTGACCCTTCGGGCAGGAATAGGATAATCGAAACGTTGCTGTGAATGAAATTGATTCCGACCGGAGCCCTGAAAGTGGTGGCCCACATGAAATTGGAATCTGCCTCCCTGATTCCTGATGTGGAAATCATGAGTTCATAATACATGATGCCAGAGATCTTGTCTAGAATTTCGGAGGCTAATGAGATATTTTTTCCCATTACTGCAAGAGATTGACGCGATTACTTAATACTTTTTCGCGTTTCATGACTGGGAAATAATGATTGGGAAGCCATTCTGCAGCGTTTTCCCCTATGATTTCTCAGGAAATTATTTCATGATAGCGGGAAAATTGGATTTACCACAAACCTATCTTTTTCCTTCCGCCATTATGACTATCTGGTGCAGTTCCATTGGAAAAAGCACTTTCGAAATCCGGATGGTTGTATACCGGAACAGTTGCCCTGAACCTGTTTGGCGAATGCGGATCGATGGAGATGAGCATTTTGGTATGCTCATCCTTCTGGTTTGACTTCCAGATCTGAGCCCACGAGACAAAGAATCTCTGTTCCGGAGTGAGGCCATCGATTTCTGTTCTCATGTCTGGATTCTTTTCAAGGTGTTTCTGCAGTGCCTCATATGCAATGCTCACTCCCCCGAGATCTGCAATGTTCTCTCCAAGCGTCAGGTTACCGTTTACCCTGAATCCCGGTAATACTTCTAGTGAAGAATACAGGTCAACCAGTTCCCCTGCCCTATCCAGGAAGTTTCTCCTGTCTTCCTCAGTCCACCAGTCATTGAGGTTCCCCTGGAGGTCATACCTTCTCCCCTGGTCATCGTAACCGTGGGTTATCTCATGTGAGATTACTGCGCCAATGGCTCCATAATTCACCGCATCGTCCATTTCAGGATCAAAAAACGGTGGCTGCAGTATACCCGCAGGAAATACTATTTCATTGTCCGGCGGTGAAAAATAAGCATTTACTGTGGGTGGTGTCATGTACCACTCATTCCTGTCAACCTTTCCCCCAATCCTGCCCAGGGTCCTCTTAATCTCGAATTCAACGGCCCTCCTGATATTCCCTGCAAGATCATCCGCACGGATTTCAACAGGGGAGTAATCCCTGAATACTGGGGGATGGCCGATCTTTTGCCTGAATCTCTCAAACTTCCTGAGAGCGTGCTCCTTTGTTGCCTCACCCATCCATGGGAGGCCTTTGAGCCTTTCCATGAATACCTGCCTGAT
The DNA here is from genome assembly GCA_021850745.1 of Thermoplasmata archaeon. The sequence goes on along the minus strand of JAJZKX010000006.1, from coordinate 7,242 downwards.
ATCATTGATCAGGAACTCCATCCTCTTCCTTGACTCCTCACCGAAATGCCTCTTGACATAGAGTTCGCCCAGGGCTTCCCCCAGGAACTGGTCCACGGTGTGCACTGCCTTCTTCCATCTTGGCTCAGGAACTTCCTGACCCCTCAGCTTCCTGTTATACATGTCGAAATGTTCTTCTTCCAGTTCCGAAAAGAGGTAAGGGGAGGATGAATTGACAATGACCCAGTGAAAATACTGCTTTAGAAGCGGTAAGTTGCTTTCCGTGAAAATGGAGTCTACATAGTCGAAATATTCAGGCTGGCCAATGATCAGGTGTTCCATTTTAGGAAGAGATAACTCTGTAAGGTATCTCCCAAGGTCCAGGTTGGGGTATTTCCCGTCAAGAGCCCATAATGGGAAAGGATTGTAGTTCTTCTCTGCGTCCCTGAGATCGGCGGGTGTTCTGCTGTTTTTAGCCATTTCTGTTTCTAGGGCGAGGATCTTCGATGAGATTTCCCGGGCTACACCACTGTCCTGGCCAAGTATCCTGTAAACGCGTTCTATGTGGCCTGCATAATATTCCCTGATCTCTTTGTAGTTGCCGGAAAGGTAGTAATCCCTGTTGGGTAGGCCCAGGCCACCCTGGGACAGGTAGAAGGCATAAACTTCACTGTTCTTCTTGTCCGGATTGGAGTATGGCCTGAAAATTGCCCCGAGGCCTGACAGGTGGAGCTGGGAGAGGAAATTCCTGAGTTCGCTTATGTTGGAAACTCTTTCCAGCCCGTTCAGGAGGGGTTCAATGGGTGAAAGTCGGGCATCCTCTATTGAATCGGTGTCCATGGCAGCCCTGTATAACCTCCCTAACTGAGATGCAGTCCCGGAAGTGCTCTTCTCAGATATTTTCCCGCATTCTTTCAATATCTGCCAGAGGTCTTCCAGGTTTCTTTCCCTGAGTTCTTCGAAGGATCCCCAGTAGGACTTGTCTGAAGGGACCGGATTGTTTGCAACCCAGGTTCCTGCAGCATATTTGTAAAAGTCTGTGAGAGGATCGGCAGAGGTGTCCATGTGCTCTACTGAAAACCTGTATTTTCCTCTGGAACCGTTACTGTTGCCTTTTGCCTCTCCACTGTTCATTTTTCTAGAATTTCTGATACAATATAAACTGAACCTTTATGGGTTTGCATGAATTTTTATGCCAGATGCCATTTTTCCATTGAAATAGCTATTTCCACCTGATCTGTTTTCCTTTTGACAGTTCAAGGGCAACCAGTATTAGGGCAGCAAGCACGGCAGTCAGTGCGGCATAAAGGTATGAATAGAATTGTCCGAGCACAAAGAGGAACCCCATGACAATATTGGAGACGAAAAGCCCTATTGCCCGGCTGGAACTTAGCCATGACATCCATGACGATACCTGCCTGGTCTTTGCAAGGAATGCTGTCAGGACCGGTTCGAATGTTTCAACAGATCCAGTTGAGAAGCCCAGCAGGGCAGCACCAACGTAGAATACATACAGATCTGCGCCCATGAGGTAAGAAAGCCCGATGATCATTGATGCTATGCCTGCCATCCCGTATCCCAGGGCCCAGAGTGTCCTCAGCGGTTTCCTGCCCCTTAGTGAACCAAGGGTAAACCCTGCCAAGGCAGAGATACCCAGATAAATGCCGAAGGCAAGAATTCCGAAAACATAGCTTCCATTGCTTTCAGCAATCGTGACTATGGGGAACCCCAGCGCGTAATAGCTGAAGCCGAAGAGCGTGGCGGAAAGAAGGATCATCCTGAAGGCAAACGAATTGCTCTGATCCTTAGTATTCGCCTCTTCGCTCCCTTCTTCGTCCACCTCTTCCTCCTGTAATTTCCTGAAGGTTTCATGCTGCTTTGTCCCTGCGAGAACAAGCATAAGGGAAGATACCAGGATGGGGGCCGCCGTAACCAGAATTATATCGTCAAGCGGTGTGCCCAGCATTACAAGTATTATTGCATAGGAGACTGCTATTAGGCCGCCGCCTACATCCAGGGCATGAAAGAAACCGAAAATCTTGGGCTGGAATTTCCTGTTTGAGACCTCCACCATCCAGGCCCTTCTAACGGGAGACCTGAAGTACCTTGCCCACCAGCCCGCAATAAAAAGGGCCCCGAGGATGTAAATATTGTGGAAAAGTACGCTCACAGACATCAGGGGTATGAGCAGATTCCCAAGAAGAGCCATGGGTTTCTTCCCGAACCTTTCACCAAGCTTTCCCCCAAGGATTGAAAACACGGAACCAAGACCGTAGCTCAGTGCAAGGAGAATCCCGTACACATAGGGAGGCTCTTTCAGGTATAGTATGATGAGAAGGGGAAAGATTGCTGTTACCGCCTGATAACCCATGTCAGCGAAGAAAGCTGAAAGGGATAAGAAAAGGACGTTTCTGTTGAGCCATGCGCTTCCCGTGTCTTCCCTGGCCCCTGGTTCCATACAACAAGGTTAGGAGTTTGCCCTTTTAACATTTTTCCTGAAGTGGTCATCCCCATTTGTGTGGAATGCCAAGAAACAGCCTGGTTTCGTATCTGAGGGCAACTTGACCATCATGTGAATGCCTTGAAAACGCATCGGATATGGCCTGAAGCATCTCCCCATACCTGATGTCACCAGGTTTCAGGGCGTATGAGGCTGAGAAATACCTTCCTTTCACTCCTTCAAGGTCGAGTTCCTGGGCATTTTCCAGCGTAAAAACCTTTACCTTGCCGCCAAAAAATGAATCAATTGTTTTTCTATCCAGTGCAAGGCTGCCGGACTGATGATATCCGTTGCTGTAAGTTCTGCAGATGCTTTCATAGTCGGAATTGAAATCGTTGCTGGACTCAATGCGGTCATTCCAGATCAGCGCAACCATGCCTCCCGGTTTCAGTATCCTCATGAATTCCTTTCTTGTTTCCTCCGGATCAAACCAGTGGAATGCCTGTCCTGCGACCACAAGATCCACTGAATGCCCAACCAGGCCCGTTTTTTCAGCTGTACCTTCCATGATTCTGTGGCTCGGGTATATTTCCAGGTCAACTGAGGCCTGTAACCTCATTTCCGGGTTTGGTTCAATGCAGACAGCCCTGAAACCGTTCCTGAGAAAAAGCTCTGCCAGCTTTCCGGTCCCTGAGCCTATGTCTGCAACTACAGCTCCACTGCCCAGCGCCTTCTCATCCCGGAGGACATCAATTATGCCCTGAGGATACTGCGGCCTGCTCCTGGAGTAATCCGCGGTTTTGCCACTGAACCTCTCCCCATGATCATGTGCCATTTGTCTCTTACCCCTTCAGGTAATTTTCGCTGTATTTTTGTGAGTAATGAAGGGATTTCTTTATTGCCTCAACCATGCCAGTTTCGTCAGCAATCCACTTTCCGGCTATGTCGAATGCAGTGCCATGGTCAACAGAAGTCCTCAGGAAAGGCAGGCCAATATTCATGCTTATTGTCCGGTGAAAATCATATGTCTTGGCTGCAATGTGCCCCTGATCATGGTACAAGGACAGCACTATCTGGAATTCACCGTTTGCAGCCCTGTGGAATACAGAGTCGGCAGGGTAGGGGCCGCTTACACTGTATCTTGACGATTCCTCCCGTATTGCGGGAGACAATATGTCAAGTTCCTCATTGCCCATAAGCCCGTTTTCACCGCCGTGGGGATTGAGGGCAGCAACCGCAATCTTCCCATTCTTTATCCCCAGCATCCTTAGTGCATAATCCGATAACCTGATGTATTTCCTGACAAGCTCTCCGCTGATTGATTCTATGGCTTTCTTCAATGGCATATGCTTGGTTAAGAAGATAATCCTTAGGTTATGGGTCTCAAACACAGTGGTAACCTCTGTTGATCCAGTGAGCCCCGCCAGCATTTCAGTATGGTCAACGTATTTGGATCCAGCCTGCATAATGGCCTCCTTGTTTATGGGTGCAGTGCATATTCCTGTTATCTGGCCGTCCATTGCAAGCTTCACTGCAGCCTCTATGCTATTAACCGCAATGGCTCCCCCAATTGGGGACACCTTTCCTGGAGTAATATTCCCTGCATCAGGGTCAATGTCTATGATCTTGAATTTTGAGGCTATTTCACCCCCTATGCCAAGTTTCCCAAGCACATCTTTGAAGTTCCTGCGATTGCCTATGAGCACAATATCCCTGCTATTTTCCTGCAGGCTTGAAAGGGACTTTGCCACTATTTCGGGGCCTATTCCCGCCGGGTCTCCGAGCGTTACGCCCACCTTCCAGCTCATAGCCATGTCAGGATGAATTGGTTATTATAATTCCCGCAGGGCATCAGGAAAAGAGCCTGCCGGAATATTCCTGCGAGTTGGGGGGCTTTTTTCTATACTCCTTTGCCAGCCTGGCTTCTTTCCCCAACCATTCCTCTGTGAGATGGAACCTGAAACCTCTATCTTCAGCTTTCCTGACGCTGAGAATGAAGTCTGTCACCGCGGAATAGCGAGAGTCTGATTTATCATGCCCATGGGATATCCTTGGGCTGATTCCAAGAGCTTCAGCGATCTTTGAGACAAGTTCGCTAGCTTTCATGGCATCAGGTGAAGCCCCGTTGAAAATCCCGTCATTTCTTGTTGTGGCAAGCCATGCAAGCAAGTTTCCAGCGTCCTCCACCCAAACGCAATTCCTCCTACCCTCCGGTTCCTGGAGGTGGAATTCCTCACCGTTCATGATCCTTGAAACGTGGTCCTGGAACCTCATGGTACTGTCGTCGTACCCAAGGACGTTCGGGAATCTTGCTATTGCAAAGGGCATTGGCGAGTTTTCCAGAATGTAGGCCTCAGATTGCTGTTTTCCTTCATGGTATGCCTTTTCAAGCCGCGGCTCCTTGCTTTCAATTTTGCCCGGATCAAATTCTTCCTCGCTCAGGATTCCACTATTCCCCAGATACACAGCAGCACTGGATATGTAAACGTATTTCCCGATCTTTCCGTCAAGGGCCTCCAGGGCGTTCTTCACGTCAAGGGACCTGTAGCCAATGGTGTCAATTGCAACGTCGAAATACGAGGTCCTCGAAAGCGCCTCATTCAGGCTGTCCCTGCTGAACCTGTCCATTGAGATGGTTGAAACCTTGTTTCCAAATTGGTTGGGGGAGTTGCCTGAGGTTGCAAGAGTTACCTCGTTTTCTCCAGAGAGGAGGCTCCTCACCAGCCTTCTGCCTATGAATCCTGTCCCACCCAGCACCAGTGCCTTCATACATATGTATTTCCAATTTCCCTTAAAAGCGTGTTGTTGGTAGGATTACAAAGTTTCATTTATTGAACTGGAATGAACTGGAAAATTCAGACCTGGCAAATATGCTTAACAAGACTATTCTCGCGATCAGATCAATTGTCATTGCGGTTGGCGCCACTGCCGCCTCATCCTTTGTAGGTGTTTACGGTGTTTACCTGGGGGCAACTGCCATTGAAATGGGATGGCTGCAATCCACCGCAAATGCCCTGGGAAATGGCGGCCAAATCCTCTGGGGCAGGATTAGTGACAAGGTTGGGCAAAGGAGGCCGTTTCTTGTTGCGGGGAGCATAATTCTTGCATTGCTCTGGTACTTCCTCGGCATAGTGGACACACCATTGGAGCTTATCCTGGTGTACGGGCTCGTGTCATTCTTCGCTGCCATGATAACTGTGAACTGGTTTTCCCTGATTGCAGACGAGACAGAGTCCAACGTGAGGGGCCGCTTTCTTGCAATCATCAACAACCTGAGTTCAATTGGAACCCTTTTATCGCTGCTTGTGATGACTTTCTTCTTCAGTGGCCAGGTTAATTCTGACATTACAATCGCATTCTTTGCTGCGGCTGGATCCTATGCCATAAGCGCCATCCTCATGGGAAGGATAAAGGAGACAAGGCATTCCACAAAGGTCGTGGGAAGCATACTGAAGACCTTGAGAAACCTAAGGAAGGAACGCCTCTTCTTCAACTACCTGATTGCCATGAATACCCAGGGATACTTCTGGTCAATGGCCTGGCCCATGTTTCCGATCACCATGGTCCTAGTGATGAAATTCACCCTTACAGATGTGGCATTTCTTACAATAGCCTCCATTGGGTCAACCATCATTATACAGTTTATCCTTGGAAGGGTCACTGACAGGATCCAGAGGCCTCCCCTCATTTTCCTGAACAGGATACTGCTAAGCGGGATACCACTCTTCTATGCATTCTCAAGAACCTTTCCTGCCTTTGTATTGCTTGAGATATACAGCGGCGTCATTGGAGGGATACAGAACATTGTCATGAATTCATATGTGCTTGACATTGTGCCGGAGAAGCAGAGGGCAGAATACCTTTCCATAATAAACGGTTTCAACGGCCTTATGTATCTTGCAGGGGCGCTGACAGGGGGATACCTGCTTTCCTACCTCATGAGCGGGCTTCCGCTTTATGAGGCACTGCTTTACGGGTATTTGATAGTGTTTGCCGGAAGGTTCCTCTCGTCCCTGTTGTTCCTTAGGCTGAAGGAGCCAGATGTGAGAGGCAGGGCGCCACTCCAGCTTTATGCCCTGCTGTTTAGGCTAAAGCCTCCGGGGAGCCCTTCAGGTGGTACTATAAGGTTCAGGTGAACTGGACGCTTCCGTCCTGAAAGATCAGGATGTTCATTGCTTTCTGGATTATGCCGTTCTTCAGGTCCCCTTCCACGGCCATCTTGAGCCGGGTCATTAGGCCAATGAGGTTGTCATTCAACCTTATGTTCATCTTGTCGGCCCGATCGATTATCTCCTTCACCGCATCAAGGACATGAATATTGCCTTCAATGTGCACCTCGTGTGACAGCTTCAGTTCCCTTACTGCGTTGAGGGTCCTGATGGCTTTTTCCAGGTTCCTGTGTCCCCTCTTCTCCAGGATTGAGACGTTCTGCCGCGTAGTGCCGATTTCCTTTGCGATTCCTTCAGTGGAATATCCCTCCTGCCTCAGTTTCATGATCTGGATCTGCCTGGATGACAGGAAGAGGTTCCTGGGTAAATTCTCATCTTGGGGCATGATAAATCATAACATTTTGCAAAATAATAATGTTTACATTTGTATAGATTTAAACAATCTTTTATATTTCGGATTTCAATAGGCATGGCATGAGGGGAAAGCAGGCCGGGGCGGTAATGGCCGCCATAGTAGTTGTGGGAATAGCGGCTTATGCAGGTTACAGCCATTACACATCTGGGAGGGCAACCCCCTTGATCGTATACTCCGCTGATGCGTATGTATCTGAGGCAAATTACCTTCTTTCCGCATACCATAATGAATCAGGCTCC
>JAJZKX010000175.1 GCA_021850745.1 Thermoplasmata archaeon | reverse complement strand
GAAAGATGTTACATTTAAAACTTTTGACCGCCGATTCATGCGAAATTTAAGCCCTTTTCCATGGGGAATCAAACTTTAGATATACTGCAGAACTATCTGAAGCAAGGTCTGAAATGAAAGAACCTGTAAACCGGAAAAAAATCATCCAGGTGCTTGGAACTTCGTCCAATGCTGGAAAATCAACCATAGTAATGGCAATATGCAGGTTTCTCAGCAGAAAAGGCTACCGGGTTGCCCCTTTTAAATCCATGAACATGTCTCTTAACTCAGTTGCAATAGACGGCGGTCATGAGATACCAAGATCCCAGTGGCTGCAGGCATTTGCGGCATCCACGCCACCATTGAAGGAGATGAGTGCCATACTTCTTAAACCAGAAGGAAAGGAAGGCTCTCAGGTCATTGTGAACGGGAAAAGCATGGGAGTCATGTCCATTGACACTTATTACAGGTACCTTGTTGAGAACGGAAAACAGGTTGTGAAGGATTCCCTCGACTACCTGTGTGATCATTTCGACGTGGTTGTAGCGGAGGGTGCAGGATCACCTGCAGAGATAAACCTCATGGAGAGGGACATCGCAAACATCTATGTCTCTGCCATATACGATACACCTGCAATACTTGCAGGAGATATTGAAAGAGGAGGAGTTTTTGCCTCGCTGTTCGGTACAGTGAAACTCATGCCGAGACCAGATCTTGTGAAAGGCATGGTCATCAACAAGATGAGGGGTTCAAAGGATTTGCTTAGTAGCGGCATCAAAAAAATAGAGGAAATGACTGGAATTCCAGTAATTGGTATACTTCCCTATGTTGACGGGGTTTTCCTTCCGGGGGAGGATTCACAGGATTATGACCGCACCCGGCTCGATAACCCCAATATCTGCCTTGTAAGGTATCCCAGGATGGAGAATTACAGCGATACAGATCCATTTATCATATACGGAACCGGGTATCACAATGTTACCTCATCCAATGCCAGGGACCTGGACATGGCAAAAACCATAATACTTCCGGGATCAAAAAATGTGGAAACCGACCTGGAATATATCAGGAATACAGGAATTTATGAAAAATTGCAGGATGCCAGGAGAAGAGGGGCAGCAATAGTCGGAATCTGCGGTGGATATCAGATGCTTGGAAAGATCATTTCAGATCCGGAGGGAGTACAGATAAGAAAGAAGAGAATTGAAGGGCTTGGCTTCCTGGACCTTGCAACTGAGTATACGGGAGATAAAAAAGTGGATTCAGTGGAATATGAGATGGGATATCAGGGATTTTCACACCAAGCTGCCGGAAAAGGTTATGAGATACATTACGGGACAGTTTTTTCAAATGAAAAACAGCACCTTCTCAATATTGGTGACAGGAAAGAGGGATCTGTATCTCCTGATGGAAAGGTAATTGGTACAAATGTTCATGGAATTCTGGAGAACAGGGATTTCACCAGTTACATAACCGGCGAAAAAATTCCTGACGTGATCTACAGTGAAGAACTTATGAGAAGAATTGACATCATTACAAATTATTTTATTGAAAACATGGATATGAGTTACATAGAGAGACTTGTAAAATGACTTTGAATTCACTTGAAATAAGCCTGTCAGTCCTGATCGGGGCACTGCTAGTTGATTTTCTTTTCGGAGAACCGAGGAGCTACATACATCCAAATATCGTCATAAGGAAGATAGGGACCTATTTTGATCAGTTCTTCAGGATCTGGAAGAACAAGGCGGCGGCAGGTTTCCTTTATCTCATTTTTATCTCCGCCCTATGCCTTATACCTGTCCTGGCGGTTCTGAGAGTTCTTAGCTTTTTTTCGGTCATCTATGTTGTGGCTGCAATTATTGTGCTGAAAAGCACCTTTTCCATTACTGTAATGGGAGAAGATGTCAGGCCCATCATAAGGGCCCTGGATGACGGCAGCCTGGATGAATCCAGGATGTATCTTTCAAAGCTCGTGAGGAGAGACACCTCCAACCTTAAGGAATCGGATGTTGCGTCAACAACTATCGAATATATATCGAAGGGAATGGTGGATGACGTTTTCACGCCTCTCATGTTTTTTGCAATCTTCGGGGTTATTGGAGCCCTGTTCACCAGGGTGGTAAATGTCCTGGACAACCTGGTCGGGTTCAAGAACAGGAGAAACAGGGAGTTCGGGAAGTGGACTGCAATTGCGAAGACACTGGTGAATTACATACCCGCGAGAATAGGTTCTTTCATAATATTCTTCAGCTCGGAAATGCTGAACTACAGGGTTCAGGGCGTCTCTTCACGAAGGGTTGCGTGGATTGTTGACAGCGCAAACAACGGATGGCCAATCGGAGCCTATTCCAGTTCCCTCAATATACGAATTGAAAAAAAGGGGGCTTATATAATTAATGAAACAGGGTATGAAGCCACGTCAGGTGACATTAAAAGGGCGCTGAGGATATATTACCTTTCATTCTATGTTTTTCTCGTAATTTTTGTTGTTCCGGTTATGGCCCTTCTTTATCTGGCCCATCTCTGAACACTGACCTGATCTCCATTGCAGGGATCAGTGGCTTTACTGATCAGGGTATTGTAAAAAAAGGCAGGCTGCAACCTGAATTCATTTATGGAACACGGCTGAAACTGCACTGTTGATCCTGCGTACTTCACCAAGAGGATCTTCTGATTTGTATATTGACCTCCCGGCTATTATATAATCGGATCCGTTCATTATGGCATCAGCCGGATTCCCGCCCTGGGCGCCTATGCCTGGAGAGACAATTATTAGGTCTTTGCCTGCTTCCCTGATTTTCCTCAGCATCGCAAGATCGTTTCCAGGTGCTATAACCCCTCCTATTTTTTGCTTCACTGCCATCTTCAGAAGATCCATGCTCACCGGATTTATGAACTGATCAGAACCGGGATGAGACATAGAAACAACGGCAAATACCTTCATGTCACCTGCGGCATCAATAACAGCGCTTAATGAATCTGAACCCGTGAATGTATGGGTTATGATACCCCATCCCCCATTTTCCCTCACATTTTCTGTTATCAGGGAATTTGTATTGGGTATGTCGGCTATCTTCAGATCACAGATCACTTTTCCATATGAAGAGAGTTCCCTTATAATGCCTACTCCTGCCACCATAAGAAGGGGCCAGTTGATCTTGATGGCAAATATTTCACTGTGAACCTCCCTGGCCAGTTCCAGTGCTTTGTCTGGCACCTTAAGGTCCAGAGCAACAATCAGCCTGGAGTTTTCAGTCATATTCAAGTGATGTTATGGCAGCATAAAAAAAGATGGTGGAAAATCAGGAGACCATTTCCAGTCCTTCTTCACTTGAGTAAGGACTGAACATCCTGCCGAGATTTCTTGCCTGTGTCTTTCCTGAAATCATATAAGGTGATTTCACCCCGGTTATCAGTACCAGGACCTTGATCTCATCCCCCATGTTTTCATTTACATTGGCACCCCAGATTATTCTTGCATCCTGGTCGATCTTTTTCTGTATCTCGCTCATTGCGGTTTCTGCTTCGCTGACAGTCATGTTTGGCCCGCCTATCACTCTTATGAGGCAGTTCCTTGCCTCTGATATATCTGCCTCAACGAGTGGAGACTTTATGGCGTCATTGACTGCCTGCAGGACACGGTCCTGGCCGCCGTTGGACGTACCTATGCCTATCATGGCAACCCCTCCGTCCTTCATTATGGTCTTTATGTCTGCGTAGTCGAGATTTATTATTCCTGTCTTTGTTATGAGCTCAGTTATGCCCTTTATGGCTTCTGAAAGAACGGAATCCGCATAGCCAAAGGCTTCCTCTATAGGCCGTTTTGGAACTTCCTTCAGAAGTTTGTCGTTGGGTATTGCTATGACCGTATCAGAATACTGTGATACCTTTTCCAGGCCGCGCAGGGCATTCTCCATCCTGATGCTTCCCTCCGCACTGAACGGAAGAGTTACAACAGATATTACAAGTGAACCTGCATCCTTGGCACATTTTGCGATTATTGGGGCTGAACCTGTGCCGGTACCTCCTCCAAGCCCGCATGTGACAAATGTGATGTCGTTCTTTGCAACCATGTTCTGAATTCTTGGGAGGTCTTCCATTGCGGCTTCTTCTCCAACAACCGGCGATGCCCCGGTTCCCCTTCCACCGGTACGCCTCTTGCCGATCAGGAGCTTTCCCTTTGATTTGATATTCAGAAGGTGCGCAGCATCGGTATTTATAGCCACTAAATCGGCACCGTCTATACCAATCCTGGACATTCTGTTGATTGTATTGGAACCTCCTCCCCCGCAACCTATTATTTTAATCCTGACCCTTAGTGAATCAGCAATTTCAGCTATTTCACGATCCTCGGGTGAACTGTAATTGTCCATTACATTCCTGCTGCTGTTTTCGCTGATATCCTCATCCATTGCCGTCTTAAACAAAAGATCAATTTCGTCTCCCATATGTCTGATAAGATATCATTGCTAATATATATTCTTTTTCTATTGCAGAGTTAATGAATAATTAGGTTTTAAAAATACAATAACGATTTGAAACTATGTCCATCAAAGTCGGACGCACATATTATTTATACACTTCTGGCATAAAACGGCAATGATAAGGAATACACTGCTTGAATGCGGAGCCATAAAAATGGGAGACTTTACACTTACTTCCGGAAAGAAATCAAAGTATTACGTTGACATAAAAGAATCGGCAACTGACCCTGCAATTCTTTCCGAGTTGTCTAAAGAGTTCGCCTCACGTATAAACTCTGGGATTATAGGTGGGATGGAGCTTGGTGCTGTACCCCTCACTGTAGCGACTGCCCTTGAAACCGGCAAAAGGTATGTCATAATAAGGAAGGAGAGAAGTCATGGGACCAAAAAGCTCATAATTGGA
>JAJZKX010000174.1 GCA_021850745.1 Thermoplasmata archaeon | reverse complement strand
TGCTGTATCTCCTTGAAGTGGTCTTCGCGAGGAATTTCCTGATCATCCGGTAACCGGTTTCGATCCCCCAGCGTTTCTTGAAGAATCTCAGCACCTCCATCGGCGGGAAAATGGTGTTGGTTGCGAAGATATACAGGATCATTCCTTTCCTGTTTCATCCGTATATTGAAACGATGCGGAAAGTGGCCTGCTGATTCCTACTCCTGGCGTGTGAGCTTGTCGTGTGTTCCCTGTCCATTTCCTGATCCCTGCAGATGTTCCTGAGCTTGGGAGCATGCATGATGAATTCCACCCCCGATGACTGGAGGTATCTGATGGCATCTATTGAGTAGAAACCGCCATCAAGGAGGAGAAGCTTTATCCCTATTCCGGAGGAATGCACGATCCCGAGGAGGTTTGAGACCATGTCCACTATGGTGCGATCAAGGATGGGAATGACCGCAATGACAAAGCGTATCCCCTTTATCACTATGCTCGCCGTTGCATATTCGTATGCATAGTTTGTTCCCCTGCTGTTCTTTGTGCCTATGATACCCTCTGTCCCGAGGTCACCGTAGTACATCTCGTCGTGCCAATCCATGGCAACAATCAGGGGTTTCTTCAGCAGGCCTGTTTCCCTGAGGGTTGATATGAGGTCATGATTGATCTGCAGCAGCAGATCAGGATCCCCGTTCTTCAGGTGGTTCCGTGCCGTCTGTCCGGAATTTGATTAAGGCTTTAGTGAATACAGTCACAGGCCTATAGATAACGAATTGTTCTGGACCAAAGTGAAATTTGAACATATGTCTTGTTGAAAACTGTGGATTTACAAACAAAAAAGCGTACTGTTGAACTCACAGAGTTGTTTCCATACCAAGTTTCCTTGCTGTTGTGTTAAGTTCCTCGTCCGCAGAGCAGAACACAGCCTTTCCGGCTTCAATGCAGGTTTCAAGTTGAATTGCATCTACAATGTATATGTGTTGTTCAAGAACAGTCTTAACCGCTTCCCTGATTATATGGCTACTGACAGGATATATTTCAACTGAGGAAGATCTTTCAAGTAAACCCAACTCACTTAACATTGTTTGGAGTCGACTTCTCGCATCAATACCCATCCTTCTGGAGTACTTATCGAAAACAACCGCAGCTTCGCCAAGGTTAATCTCAGACAGGCAAATAACTGTCTCTCCCCTATGAGCTTTATGGAAATAAGTGTCGGCTATGTTGCTATTTTCTTCTTTAATGTACCTTTTGATGAGTATACTGGTATCAAGATAGACGTGAGACATGTTCATTTCGCATTTCTCTGATTTCTTTCTCTGAGTATACTCTACCTGTGAGATCGGGCCTGTTTCTTTCCACATCTTCCCCGCTTATGTATGCGCAATCGAGATTAAGTTCCCTGCACAAATCACCTAGGATCTCCATTGTAGAAAGGGAGCGAAGCGATTTCTCGATGAAGTAGCTGAGAGTCTTTCCCTTTTTCAATAGAGCCAGCTTTGCGTTGTCCACGACTGGTTTTTCTACCGATACAGTTATCTTGGTCTTAACCATATAGCCGTATATACGGTAAAACGTATTAAGTTTTTCCGCTGGTATGTTTTTGAGTTAAAAGCGGGTTACTGCTTATTATCTGAAAATAAGTATGCTTAAAGAATGGGGCAGTCGGAATTTGCTTACGGTTTTAAGCGAATATTCCATTTATATTCTCTTGCAGACAACGTTTTTAGTGCCATAATCCGGTAATCTTTTAAACCACCGAATGATGTAAAAACCATGGCACAGGTTAAATGCAGGAAATGCGGAGAAATATTCAAAAGACCTCGCTGGGGGTTAAAACCTCTGGAATATAAAGCTGGAATTAGGATGCCTGGGGGACTGGTTGGGTTAGGTGCTATTATTGCATGCCCCAAGTGTAGTTTTGAAGGCCCTATCAAAGAGTATGACTCTATCTGAATGAAGCGGGCTTTGGGATTCTTGGGCATAACGGACGGTAACCATAAATAAATTCTTAACAGAGTCAAGCATAACAATACATAGAGCATAGATTTACTGCGCTTTACATGTTAAACAGCTTCTATGAATAATGTCTAATAACTATTGCAATCGATTGCAATCCATGGTTACTCAGTTCAGGTTGATAATAAGATTAAGGAAAAACCAAAACGTCTCAAAATACACCATAGGGTGTCTTGGAGCGATAACCATCTGACTTCAATATTGACTTGGACTGTGGAGTCTGAGGATGAGAGTTTATAGAGCAATTTACGAAATCAAGGACAATGGGTTAATAGTTATTGTAATCAAGATTCGGCACAGAAAAAACGTGTATTGAAGTTAGGTTCGATGGAACGGCCGGATTTGACTAATGTTTGAAGCAATACTTCTTAATCTTGGATAAAGCGCTTCATCAGATGATGGACAAGAGCTTTTTGATGAGTGCTTCAGCTTCCCTATGAGAAACTCGGTTAAATGTTGAATTATCCTCCACTATCCCTTGCTCCAGGAACATCTTCAAGAAATCAAATTTCGACAAAATGGAAGATAACCAGTCTATTCTTGCAAACTGAAACGCCTCACTTCGAAGTAATGCAATGATATCGCCGCAGTCTTTGTAGAATTTTTCAGTTAGGTGTTCTATGTCTGATGGAGCTTGAACAACCAAGTCGTGGTGCCTATCCCAGGCCGCTTTCAATTTTAACAGGAAGAGCAAAGATATCTCAGGTACAACGACTTGAAAGCTGTTGCCGGAAACATAGGAAATGCTCTGAGTTATGGTTTGGTAGTCTATTAGTTTCAAATCCAGAAGTTCATTTTTACCATGAAAAAGGTCTTGTTTCGGAAGGAAATCAAGATAGATATTGCCAGCCGGTGTACTCTTCAAAGGAATAGTGTTTCCATAGGAATCTTTTTCCCTGATATAGCCCCTGCAAGAATAAAGGTGTTTCTTCAATAAATCTTTAAAACGGTTCGTTGCAATAAAATCAATATCGAGTGAGTATTTCCAAGGATAGAATGAATGCACTGCCCATCCCCCAATCAAAATTAGATCACCAGATCTATATTTGTTATTTTCAGTACTCCAGTTGAAAATATATTGAAGGTCTTCGAAGGAGTACCTTGCAAGATTTAGTTTATCATCATTCTGTTCTGCCAATTTTGTTCACCAGATCCTTAGCTGACGTGCGCCCATCAATACCCAGACCAGCCAGGTCCAGCAGATTATGGCAATAGTTCACCACACGAATACCGTTGAAAGTTTTGGAGGATTTTATGACATCCCTGTCTGCCACATATATCCTCAAGGCACACCCACTTGTTTCTTTCACAGAATAGGTTCTAAGAAAACTCCGTTCCAAAGCATCAGGGATGTAAACATATGCAAAGTCATCTCTTATTATTGAAGAACCGTAATAAAGAGCAGAGGAGTGGGCAGTAAAAGCATAATCCACTCCTCGTTTGTTAAGATTTAATGCAACTTCATTTATGCAGTCGGTTGCAGTTTTGAAACCTGTGTTTATCGTTTCAACGTGAAAGCTTTCCAACGGCCTTTCCCACGAAACTGCGTTCAAAAGTCTGTCAATGTCTTTAATCATAATGCCATATTCTCTTGATATTATCTGCGAATTTTCGAGTTTATGGATTGTTGTATTTGTCCAGCCATATGATATGCCCGTTTGTCTGGAGAGGGCAAGTATGTTAGGGGGCTTGTCCGTTAATATAGTGCACACTATTTTCCATGCCTTTTCTGAAGTAATTCTAGATGGAGATGGCTTTAAGTGATCGTATGGAGGTATTTCTTTGGAGGTAGTACTTATTGGTAGAAAACTATTGTACAATTTAGGAGGGATTATTAGCAACTCTATCCCAAGTTTATCGGCAAGTTCCTGAGTGCTATATTTCAACGACTTTCCCACGCAAATTAATCTCAGCCTCTTTCCTTCTTTAGGTTGCTCTCCTATCAAATGTGAAAGAGCATATATTCTGTAAATTGCGTCTTCATTTATTCGAGACTTGACCTCGATAAGCGTTAAGGTATTTCTGGATTTAACTGCTATATCAACCAATAATTCTCTATCACCCACTCTAATTGGATATTCTCTCTCCACTTGTGCATCGGGTGCAATGCCGAGTTTTTCTAATATGAATTGATATTCTGGTTGCAATTCTGTGATCACTTAGTATCTGTAATACGTGATAGCTTATTAAACTATCAGTGATACTTATCTGCAATTACTGATATCTTAAATACATATCAGTGATAGTGAGATGCCAAAATCAAGTAATCTTTTTAACTCTCCGTATAATATATCACAAACAAATGCCCTATCTGAGCCATTTATATATACATCAGTTATAAAGGCGTGTACATGGACTTTACAACTATACAAATTAACCGATCCACACGAGAGAAGTTGAATGGGCTGAGAGCTTACAACAGAATGACATACGATGAGTTGCTGAACGCACTCATGTCATTAATTCCTGAAGGTGATGAGGAGGGAGTTTACACTGAGGATTTCAGGGCTTCTCTACTTAGAGGCCTCCTTGATGTGAAAGAGAATAGGATCAACACATTAGACGAAGTAAAGAAACGAATGGGAATCCAGTGAATGGCTTTGAAACTGAATATTTAGAGGGAACCCTTTTGCAGCTTTGGGGTATGGACATTCCTGTAGCCAAAAGGATAGTCTGGAAAATAGAAAACACAAGAAGTGATCCACACAGGTTCTTTGTGAAGTTGATAGGGAGAACTGAATAGTCATAGAAGAAACATCTACAAGTGGCAGGGCTCGTCTTTTATATCAGGTTTTTGTAATTATGAAAGTCAATTACGGTTAGAATGGAACTGTTGGGATTTAATTAAAGTTTTAAGGGAATACTCTTAGCCAATGTTTACTGATC
>JAJZKX010000173.1 GCA_021850745.1 Thermoplasmata archaeon | reverse complement strand
AAAATGTCAAAGACAGTAGCTGATACAATAGGTAGTCTGCAGAAAAACGAGATTTCATTCTATCATGGAGTTGATATGCTATTAGAAATCTGGGAGAACAAAGTTCTTGGCCATGCGGAGGAAGAAGAGAATAGTCTATACAAGGAAAAGCGTTCCTCCACACCATCAGTAAGCAATCGTTTGAATAAGCTTTCAAGGGACCATGAACTGCTGAAGACTTTAACCCAGAGAGCCAGGTCTCTCGCAAGATCTCCAGATATTAGGGACGAAACAATTGAGGAAAGCAACGCAGAGTGGGAAGGGTTCCCACCAATACAGCCCAGGCAAGAAAATAAGGATGAAATAATTTCCATCAACAAGTTTCTACTCATGTTGTTGAAAATACACTCGGAAGAAGAGGAGCGTATCCTTTGGAAAGGTGATCTCCATTGAAAATTGGGAATAAATAAACTGGAAGCGCTAAAATTAAAATGGATTCAGGCGGTCAAGCCTTCTTAAGCAGGACAAACTCTCTGTTTAATGCAACCACGGTGTTGTTTTTTGCAATTAAAGGTTCTAAGGGTCATGATAAAGACGTTGGAAAATGCTTCTTGCCCCACATTATTGAGACTCTGGGCGCATTCCCTTAATTCTTTGGGGCTAGGTTGTTTCATTAGGGTTAGATTTCATTCTAGGTGAAACATAATGTCAGGCCTCAGTTTCAAATGTAAGGACTTGGGATTTGTCTGTGACTTTGAAGTGAAAGGAGTTGCTTCAAGAGAAGAGATAACGGAGATCATCAGGAACCATGGCAAAAGATGCCATCAGCTTGAATCCATCACACCGCAGATTGAGAAGCAACTGTCAAAGGTTATCAGAGAATAAATTCTCCTTGTAAAAAGGGACATAAATAAGAAATAATGGCGCTCTCCCGCCGGCGATGCCTCGATCTGGGATCAGACTGCTTTGCCACAAGACTGTGAGCGGGGATGTCCACTTTTCATTTTTTAAAGTAAAAGGAGCAGAATCTCCTTATTATGTGCCGGCGCCCATAATATGGAGTCAAAATTGGGGCAATTCAATTTCATCTCTTCAGGCTGCCCGCCTTTTTTTTCTTTTCCTTATCAAGGCCGCAATGGGATCATATTGCAGGTCAATGGCCATTTCTTTCTCAGGAATAATGGCATTGTCAGTTATGTGAATGTGCTCTGGGCAGACTTCCGTGCAGCATTTTACTACATTGCAGAATCCGAGTCCCCCCTCTTTATTCATGAACTTTGATCTGTCCAAAGTATCCATTGGATGTGTGTCAAGAGAGGCTACTTTCACGACATGCCGTGGCCCAAAGTAAGGAGTGTAGTGCTCCCTTATGACATGACAGACATCCTGGCAGAGAAAACACTCTATGCATTTCCTGAACTCCTGAGACTTTTCAATTGCAGCCTGTTGCATCTTCCAGGGGTATCCTGCATCCTCCCTTGGACTAAACTTGGGGATCCTTCTCAGCAGGACCCAGTTTTCCGAAACGTCAGTAACAAGATCTTTTATGAGGGGATATGCCCCCATGGGTGAAACCGTTACCTTCCTTCCAAGCCCTTCCACTCTGGTCTTGCACATGAGCTTTGGCGTTCCGTTTATTTCTGCTGCACAGGACCCGCACTTTGCAGCCTTGCAGTTCCATCTGATGGAGAGTGTTGTATCTATCTTCTCCTGTACATACCTCACTGCATCTAGCACGACCATTCCTTCCACGTAGGGGACTTCAAAATTATCATAATGCCCCTTTTCCTCAGTCGCAGGATCCTGCCTGTAAATGCTTAACTCGACTCTCTCCTTCATAAGTGTCAGCTTCTCTGCATTGAATTGCCAGGCTACATCGCATTTCAGACATGGGTTTTAGGCTTTACTGGCGGAACTTTAGAGCCAAAACTGTCCATTCAATGTATAAAACTAATAAAACCAAATGCTGCTTAATCCTTAATTTATCTCACATGAGACGACGAACTTATTGTTGTTCATAAAGAAATTTTGGGAAAAGGTGATTTACTCTGCTTGCATCGAAATTTGAGAGAGTTGTCAATATGACAGAAAGTGTTGTAATAATAGGTTCCGGACCAGCGGGACTAACTGCAGCCATCTATTGTTCAAGGGAAGATTTCAATCCCCTAGTAATTACTGGTGTCCAGGTTGGCGGCCAGCTGGAACTGACCAGCAAAGTTGAGAACTACCCTGCCTTTCCTGATGGAATCCTTGGCCCGGAATTAATGCAGAGGATGAAGCTTCATGCAGAAAGGTTTGGAACCAGATTCAAGCAGGATTATGTTCAGAAAATCGATATCTCGTCCAGGCCATTCAAAGTAACCACAGGCAGCGAAGAGATAGAGACAGAGGCTTTGATTATTGCTACAGGGGCATCTGCAAGATGGCTTGGCATTCCCTCGGAAAAGGAATTTATAGGCAGGGGAGTCAGCAGTTGTGCTACTTGTGATGCCCCTTTTTACAAGGGCCTGGATGTTTTAGTTGTTGGCGGCGGAGACACTGCGATGGAAGATTCACTTTTTCTCACAAAGTTCGTCAGGAGCGTTACCATAATCCATAGACGCGATCTTTTCAAAGCAAGCAGGATAATGCAGGAACGCGTCATGGCCAACCCGAAGATCAATATTCTGCGGAATACCGAAATTGTTGAAATAATGGGCAATTCAACAGTTGAATCTGCAAGGATTAAGAACAATAAAACTGGAGAAACACAGGAATTTAAAACGCAGGGAATATTCGTTGCTATTGGCCATAGGCCCAATACTGATTTTCTTCGGGGGATTCTACCATTAGACCAGAGGGGGTATGTTCAAAGCAGGGATGAGATCTTCACTGGGATTGAGGGCGTATTTGTAGCGGGAGACCTTGTAGATCCAAAGTACAGGCAGGCCGTCACTGCAGCTTCAAGTGGATGCAAAGCAGCCCTTGAAGTAAGATCATATCTGCTCAATCTTGCCTGAACCAACATAGGATGACAAACATTGGAGACCCGGGGTTGGAAGTTGGAATGGGACAAATGCCATGAATAAACACTACTGGCCCATGTACTTCCTAATTTCCTTTAGCATTCCTACAAATTCCATTCTTTTGAGCCTTCCGGTGTTAACATTTCTCGGGGTTGGATGATATGACGTATATATTCTAATTCCCGGAATTTCACAATAGGCACCATTTTTGAATTTCATTCCCTTAGTCTCAAAGCCTGCAAATTTGAAGCGGTCTAGAATGCTTCTGAAGGCGAAATGGCCAAGCGCTAAAATGCAATTCAGGTCGTCATTGCATAAAAATTCTGCATCAAGATATACGAGACAGTTTAGCTGTTCCTCCCTAGTGGGCTTATTATCAGGGGGCGCGCATTTCACTGCGGCAGTTATGTATGAATCAATATATCGCAACCCATCATTTCTGGAAGTGGAAGTAGCCTGACTACAAAGCCCTGCCTCATAAAGTGCTGATACAAGGTACTCCGCACTTTTGTCACCTGTGAAAATTCTTCCAGTTCTATTGCCTCCAGAGGCCGCCGGGGCGAGTCCGACAATCATTAGGTGCCCCTTTGTGTCGCCATAACCGGGAACCGGTTTCCGCCAGAACTTTTCACCATCAAAGCGTGGCGTAATTTTGACATTCTCTCTGAAATCTACCAGCCTGGGACATTTCCTGCACCCAATGACCTGTTTATACATGCCTTCACAATTCACTTCTCTCCAGTAGGGCGCCGATATAGTTTGTTCCCTGCCTTGTTTATTGGCATTCAACTTCTTTCAACTCCAGACTACGATCACAAACGATTTCCACTGTTCCCTGGAGACTAGGCAGACTCAATGTTTCTGGACTGCTTTCTAAGCCTGTGGCCTCCATCAACAGGAATCAATGCACCATTCACCCAGTCTGAATCCTCAGAAATGAGCCATTTGATAACAAGTGCCACATCCTCTGGTGGAGTTTTTAGATCTCCTAGTTTCCGGCTCTTTCGCCACTCTCTTCCGGGTTCAAAACTGCCATCTATGAAATTGGGAGCCACTGCATTTACCCTCACTCCCATTCCAATCAATTCCGAGCTTAGAACTTCGGTCATTTTAGCTAAGCCCGCTTTTCCAATGGAATATGAAAAGAATCTTGGGTCCCCATGTTCCAGGGCGCCGATACTGGTTATGAGCACTACTGAAGAACCACGATGTAGGTATTTCTGCGTCGCTTTGACTACCATGGCTGGTATTTTGATGTGATTATGGAGCATCTGGTCCATCGCCGAGAGATCTGAAATTGTATCTCCTGCAAAGCCCCCTACCATCACTACCAGATGATCAATTCCCTCTATCGCAGCATTTACCTCTTCCATCAGGGAATCTGCCGATTTCTGGTTTGATATTTCACCCGGAACAGCCAGTACATTCCCGTATTCATGGAACTCATCCTTAATCCTGTGCAGCTTTGCCGCATCCCTGGAGGTTATTGAAACTGTGTAACCACCCTTCAGCAATAAGTATGCAGTTGCCCTGCCAAGGAAATTGCTGACTCCAATGAGGGAGACTTTGTTTCCTGACATACCCAAACATTTTGCTGAAGAATTAATGCATTTGTCTCAGGGATTTGAGACTAACTGATAGATTATAGCTAATTTGTTTATGTGCACCCGGAGAAAATGCACCGGCATAGCCAGTTACTCAAACCTTACCAGAAGATGTTTTGGTTCCTTTATGCTCCAATCCTGGCTTGTTAGGAAGGATCAACAGGATTCGTTGATATTTCTGCTTTAAAAATTACAATAAAGCATGACCACCTGCCTTGCGAATTGACGTGTCATTACTTCCCGGGAAAAATCAGCGCATTTCCCTCATCATGCCAGCCTTTTATCCCATCCCTGTACCTGTAAACATTTGTATATCCAGTTTTTCCAGCTT
>JAJZKX010000172.1 GCA_021850745.1 Thermoplasmata archaeon | reverse complement strand
GTATGGGTCTTTCAGATTTTGGCTGCCATTGAGAATATTCAGCATCTCTCTGCCAATTAGCGACTGACCTGGTTGATTCCTTGCTGCCAGAGCCCATGAAGTAAAAGCCCTTGTAGTCCCTCTGAGGGCTTCAAACGATATCCCGGCAGCCAAAATAGCCTCCTTTATCAGGTTGTATGAACGCTTGAGATTAATGGCGAGTATTCCGCAGATTGCGGCCGTACCGTTTATGAAAGATACACCTTCCTTTTCTTTGAAACTGTACGGTTTGAGTCCAGCCTTCCTGAGAGCTACTCCGCTTTCAAGTTCTTCATTCATGAAATATGCCTTTCCTTCCCCCATCATTGAGAGTGCGATATGGGCCAAGGGAGCCAGATCTCCACTTGCACCTACAGAACCATACCTTGGTACATATGGACAGAATTGTGAATTCAGCACATCCCTCATAAATTCAAGAAGTGCAATAGTTATTCCTGAGAATCCTTTCAGGAGGCTATTCAGCCTGACAACAATCATCGCCCTGACACAGGAATTGGGCAGAGGTAAGCCAACACCCGATGAATGGCTTCTTATCAGGTTTAATTGAAGGTCTATACGGTTTTCCGGGGATATCTTAGTGTTGAGTAGATTTCCAAAGCCGGTGTTGACACCATAAATATTAATTCCAGACTCATAGAGTTGCTCAAGTGACTTTCTCGATTCTCTGGTTCTTTCCAGCGCTGACTTATCTATCTCAACGTCTTCATGATCAACTGCTATGCGATATAGAGAATCTATGTCAAGGGAATTTCCGTCAAGTGTGACTGTCATGGAACCCAAAATGTCTCTTTCAAGATAAATAATATGTAATACGGAACAGAAAGAGTCTGCCTTTATCCAAATATATCTGATTCTTTTTGCTTTCATAATTGCAAAGAAAACGTTGGCTATATGAGAAATAATAAATTATGAAAACAAGAAATGGTTTATCCCAGACGCAATTTCCATGACACTTTAATAATTGCAGGTGCCGGGATTTGGACCCGGGTTGAAAGCTTGGAAGGCTCTCGTGCTAGACCAGACTACACTACACCTGCATCATATTATTATGTGGAAACCGTGAAATCCACAGTTCCAGTTCTGTTATGCCCGCTCCAGTTCATATGGAAATAGTATTGGTTGTTAACAGAGGATGTAAAGGAGAAGATTAGGGTATCGTTTGATGCAAAGAAATGGGCATCCGATATTGGTGTGTAAGTGGTGGATGATGACGAACGATAATCAAGAGATGTAACGGTGAAGTTGTACCTTGAAGTGAGATTGAGCTGGTAAGCATAGGTGCCTCCCGGTAATGAGGAGGAAGTTACAAATGAATTAACTCCCGATGTAGAAAGTTGCACCAAGTGGCCGTCATAGTGCATATCCGCCTGTGATATCTGTGGAGCTGAAACCACATGAATGGGGGGGTTTAGGAAAACGATCCAGAACAGCATCCAGGTAAGCACATACATGGCGCCGTTAAGGAACTTGTGGGAATTTTTTTCGGAAACTTTTACCTTAAGGAATCTGAGGATTTTCCCAAGGAATACCAGCACCAGAATCATCACCAGGACTGAAAGGTAAGTGTATCCTAGAAGCTGCAGATAACCGGCAAGAAGCCCTGTGAGGAGTCCCATAATAAAGATCAGAATTATAGCTTTGGCTCGCTCCCTTTCCTTTCTGATGTAATCAGTTTCATCAAATTCTGGAATTTCAAACAGGGGCTCATCCTTAGGTTTCGCCATGAGATTTCAACCCTATAAGTTTACAATTAATGAATTTAACGTATCAAGAGGGCTGTTAGAGAGTACCACGCCAGAGGCAAGTAGAACTCCGTCGGCTCCCAGTTCAATGGACTTTGTAACATCGTTTCTATTCTTTATGCCCGCACCAACCAGAAGTTTCACATATTCATTATGGCATATTTCAGCGGCTTCCTTAATAATCTCAGGTCTTGAAGTAGTGACTGAAACGTTGCCACCTATTAGCTCTGGTGGCTCATATGCAATTGAATATGGTTCAAGTGAAGAAAATCGCTTCACCTCTTCAAGGGACTCACAACAGACTGTGATCCGAAAATCAAGTCCTTTGGATCGCACTATGGCATTTCTAACTGTATCTGGATCCAGTCTTCTTTCAGAATGGTTTATTATACTCCCATTTATTCCAAGGCCTTTCAAAGATTCCATAGAGAAATGCCCTGTGTGAGCTCCATAGCTGACGGCATCCACATGCTGAGAAATGAATGTTAACTCCGGGTAATCTCTGGCTATTCTTAGATCTATGGGATTCAATGCAAAGATCACATTACAGCCTGCTGGCACTGATAAAGTTTTTAACGAATTCAAAAAAGTCTCTGCGTTTGGGCCAGATGAGTTGGCGTAGTGTTTCAGGTTAACTATAACTGTTGATGGCTTCAATTCGACAAGTGATTTAAATATAATATTTTAAGGGATTACCTCCTGTTTTTGACAAACATCTCTCCATATTCAAAAAAGTATAAATTCATACCAAAAATTCAATAACAACAGTTTCCATGTATATAATATAGTAAATAGAATAAATTTTTCTCATTCATAAACTTTTATTCCACAAACAATTATTTTTTATTAAAATACATATTTCAAAATTCTATTAAAGGATTTTTAAACTTTCAATTACACATCAGGTTTTTTTATTCCGTGTAAATTTGTATATATGGGGATCAGGGCAGTATTCATAAGGCCGAGTAACAAGACTGGCAGTGCATATATGACAAAATGGGGGTTTTTACCGGCACCCCTTGGGCTGCTTACACTTGCCGGGGAGGTTATGAGAATACCGGGCTCTAAAGTAGAGATAATAGATATGGAGGGTGACTCCCTGGAACTTGATGATACCGTGAATAAAGCCCTCTCTGCTAACCCTGATCTAGTTGGAATCACTCTACATGCGACTGCAGCGCACAATAATGCCGGATATTTAGCAAGGAAAATAAAGGAAAAGAAGCCAGATACTGTTCTTGTTGCAGGTGGCCATCATGCGACATTCCTTCCAAAGGAGATATTGAGAGAGGGGTTTGACATATCTGTGCTTGGTGAGGGGGATGAAACAATTTATGACATAGCCATGGCCATAGAGAACGGCCAGAATTTTTCAAAGGTTGATGGCATCGTTTACCGGGATGGAGAGAGATTTGTAAGGACCAGGCCTAGAAAGCTCATAGGAGATTTGGACTCTTTGCCAATGCCACCTCTTGAACTGCTTGACAGCAGCAAATATACTTTCAGGGTATTTGGCAGCAATGAGAAAGTAATGTGCCTTGAAACCTCCAGAGGATGCCCATATGCATGTGATTTCTGTTCAGTAACACCTACATGGGGCAACAAGTGGAGAAACAAGTCCAACAAAAGAATTATTGAAGAAATGAAGTGTGCCAGAGAGGCCGGCTATGACTGGATATTCTTCACAGACGATATATTCCTGGTCTACCCGAATGTGAAAAGCAGAATAAAACTGTTTCAGGACATACTCGATGAAGGACTCGACATGAAGTGGATAGTTCAGATGAGGGCGGACGTCACAGCAAAGAATCCAGATGTAGTGAGAATGGCAGCAAAGGCGGGCATGGCTATATCTTTCCTTGGGGTTGAATCCGGGAGTGAGGAGATCCTGAAGAAAATGCACAAGGGGGAATTCACTCCACAATCGGTAGATGCTGTCCGAATCCTTTCTGAAAATGGTATAATTGTGCTTGTGGGCATGATGATTGGTGCCCCATACGAAAGACTGAGGGACATACTGTCCACAATAAGATTCTCCCGCTCGCTTGCGAGGGCTGGTGCAGATGCAGTTCAGTTCTCGATTTATACTCCCCTGCCAGGGACAAGGGTTTTCAACGATGCAATGAATGAAAAAGCACTTTTCACGATGGACTGGGACAGATATGATGTCCTAACTCCTGTTATGAAAACTAAAACAGGTCCTGTTCTGGATCATCTGGCTCAGTTTTATGCCTCTTACAGTTTCTATGTATACAAGTTCTTCAGGGGGAAAATTAAAAACATACAAAACAGTGAAAGAAAGCAATCCCTTGTGGAAAATGCAATGCGCTTCATTTGGAAAATGATGCCTTCATACATCAGGGATTTCCTGCATTTTCCTAAGTTTCTTTTGAACACATACGATCTTTACTGGAAAGGGAAGAAGAATTCATCACTGGATTCGAAAA
This sequence comes from Thermoplasmata archaeon, assembly GCA_021850745.1. The sequence continues at coordinate 705 of JAJZKX010000172.1, read as the reverse complement.
AGGCTAATGAGGCAATGGAAAGTTCGAACAAGATAATTTATGATCTTTCTGATGGGAGCAAGAATCCCTACTATATGATTAAATAAGAATAGATTTGAGTTACCATTCTAATATAATTGTTCAACAGAGCAGTGCTTATGGTAGCTTTTAAATATTCATGATCTGACTCTAAATCCAATATTTGCGATCTCTTTTTCCTTTTCTAAGAATTCACGGTCAAAAGTTACAAAATCATCTGCCTCTAATACAACCCCTGCGGCAAGATGCAATATATCCAATGTTCTCATCCTTATATTAATAGCCAATTCACTTGCATAGCTGACGATTTTACCCATGTCAACCTCAGGTACTTTTATATTAACTTCAGATAAGTAGTCAACAAAAGCCTCTATTTCATACGAACTAAGGGTAGTTGTCCGGGCAAGGACGGATTTCAATTCCAAAACAGCTACTGGTGATGTAACTATTTCGCCATCATGTTCTAAGGTTTTTACTGCTCTTTCATGATTGACATCTCTGCTGTTAAGAAATGAAATTATAACGTTTGTATCTATGTAGTTAATACTAGCCACGTTCATTTATTGATATTTCCGATAGATCTTCGGGGAGTTCCGGGAGTCCACTTTCTTTCCATTTCTTAATTATTTCTTGACTTTTTGTCATTTCTATCTAAGGTTTTTTGCGTTTTGCATTCCATTCCGCATA
>JAJZKX010000171.1 GCA_021850745.1 Thermoplasmata archaeon | reverse complement strand
TTTGCTCCCATGGGTGGCGATCAGGTTCGGAAAAAGTGTGCGTGGATCCTTCCCACCTGAAATTTTCTCAACCTGACGGATTTCAACATCATTAAGGATGGCAATATCGGCAACTTTTGAAAACTCAATTACCTGATCCCTGCTGTACCTGTAACTGAGTTCCTGCCCTGGATCAAAAACAGCCTTGTCGTATGAGCCATATTCTATTGCGTATTTGAGTTCCTCAGGGTCGCCAGTGCCTAGATGAAGATAACTGTAGTGCGTATCGCTGTTGATCCTACCCTTCAGGAAAGACCGGTTCATGGGTCCCTGATATATGTAATAGACCTGATCATTTCCAGTGGAAGCAGCATAACATACAGGACCTCTGTCCTCTTTATCTATAAGGATCCGGGAAATATTCACATTCCTGGATTTAAGGAAATCCAGATATGCACTGTGAGTTCTTTCTGAGACAGCTGAATAAAGGTCAAACTCAACACCCAGAGAGGCAGCAACCATGGAAAAATTTCCTGCTGTGCCTCCATATACTTCCGATACCTGATTCACATTTATTGAGCCCTCGGTCGGAATTCGGTTCACCTTCAGTACCATGTCTATGTTTAAATGCCCGGTCATGGCTAAAAACACATTTCGATTTTGAGGCAATACTGATCATAACCTGATCTTCATGCGCGTATAAGTCATCTTCGGGAAAATCTCAGAATCCAGAGATCTATCATCATCCTTCAAAGGCTCAAAGGATTCTGCGACCTTGCCCTCATACTTCATAAGAAACCGCCTGTAGTGGTTCCTGTCATCGTATATGGCTACACCTGACCTGACGGTGCTATCTATACCGGCTGTCTCTATTGCGTCCTTTATCTGATCCCTGCCACTCAGCAGCATCAGGAAAATGGACTCAGGTTTCTCAATCCTGCTCTGAGACCCGTATTCCTCCATTGATATCCTGTATGCATGCTGTACCTGAAGCCTTGTCTTTACTATTTCAGCTCTGACAAGAGAAAAGAAAGGTTTTTCATAAGCAGAAAGAAATGCAGGCAGGCTTTTATCTATGGGAGAGATTATCTTAAAAAAAGAAATGTTTGGGTCAGACCACATTTGTCCCTGCCCTGCCGGTGCCGCCAAATTTCTTCGGATTGATAAACTCCGCGACCTTCTTCAGGAAATTCTCCTGCTCCGGGCTATCTATAAGAGCATTCTCCCACACGTCAGTGATTGTTTCAGCCGGGACTATCTCAATCTTGCCCACGTGAAGCTCATCCAGAACAATGTCTGCATAATTAGCTTTGGGAACAATCACTTTCCGGAGACCTGATTCTATAGCTGCTTCTACCTTTGCGGTAACTCCACCCACTGGAAGAACTGCCCCACGGACTGAAAGAGAGCCAGTCATTGCAACACTCTGGTCAATTGGAATATTCTCTATGGCTGAAATTACTGCTGTAGCTATGGATACACTGGCAGAATCTCCCTCGACTCCATCATAAGTTCCTATGAACTGTATGTGTATATCAAGGTCCGCAATACTGGTTCCACTCAGTTTCTTGAAAACAGCGGAGACATTCTGAACAGCTTCCTTTGCTATCTCACCAAGCTTCCCTGTTGCTATCACCGTTCCATTGCCCTTATGCTGAGCTGGAGTTACTTCCGCAACGATCGGCATAACAATTCCTGTGTAATCTGCCATTCCTGAGTTCGCGCCAACGACAGCCAGTCCATTTACCATACCTATCTGATTACCCTCAGTCCTGAATGTCTGGTAACTCTTGCGAACCTCTATTGATCTGTCGGCAACCTGCTGCTCAAGTGGCTTGCTTAAAGTTTTAGCTTTAGTCACATGCTTAGCGGTTACGAATTCAGACTTTTCATCTATTGCTATATCTCCAGCAACTCTCACAAGGCCGCCAAGCTCCCTGAGCCTCAGGGTAAGCTTTCCCTGGCGCCCGGCCCTCTTCTGAGCCTCCTTCAGTATCTCAGTTACAGCGGATACGTCAAAATGGGGGATCTTCTTGTCTTTGACAACCTCCTGGGCAATGAATTGAATTATTTTGTTCCTGTTATCCTCATTATCATCCATGAGGTTGTTCACATAAACCTCATACCCATAACCTCTAATTCTTGATCTGAGGGCAGGGTGTATCCCCTGTATAGCATCAAGGTTTCCTGCTGCAACAAGAACAAAATCACATGGAACCGGTTCTGTCTGCACCATTGCACCAGCACTCCTTTCACTCTGCCCCGATATGGAGTACTTTTTCTCCTGCATTGCAGTAAGTAGAGCCTGCTGGCTTTCGGGCCGAAGTAGATTCATTTCGTCTATGAATAGTACACCCTTGTGCGCCTTGTGAATGTTTCCGGCTTCTACTCTGTCGTGGGATGGTGTTTCCAACCCCCCTGACTGGAACGGATCATGCCTGACATCGCCCAGCAGGGCACCGGAATGGGCACCTGTTGAGTCTATAAAAGGCGGTTTGTCGTTTGGAGAGTGTGTTACCAGTAACTTTGGTATCATGGCTTTCTCCATCCTTACTCCGGGATTCATTGCCATGAATATCCAGATAAAAACCGCAGTGAATATTGCTATAAACACCAGTGTGTAATTATTCAGGGCGTATGAGGCAACGAGGCCAAGGAATATGACTGCAATTACAACAAATAAAATTCCTCTGGACCTGTCCTTTTTCTCTCTTTCAGCCTTTATCTGATACTGCCTTACTATCTCTTTACCCTTGCCAGCGGGAAGAGTTTTGACTTTTGGGCGGTTTGAGTCCTCAGGGTTGGGAAAAACAAGAATATCCTCCATCTCATCTTTAGGCAGGAAATCAACCATGCTCTGTGCAAGCATTGATTTTCCCGTACCGGGCTCCCCAATCAGAAGTACATGCCGCTTTTGCATTGCGGCTTTCTTGACGACCTCTCCAGCTTCCTCCTGTCCTATAACCTGATCGAAAAGAACCTTTGGAACCTGAATATCTTTTGTAGATGTGATGTTGAGCTTCTTTACCCATTCATCTACATTTTCTACCGTATCAGACACCTTACTCACAATGGAATTAAGATAATTAAGCCTTTCTTAAATAAATTCGCTCTATTTTAACACCTGGTTTTCAAACCCTTTACAGCTCAGCAATTATTTCAACCTTTTTTCACAATCATTGAGTATTATCAACCATAGTAACACAACTTTCCTTATAGCCTGTTCCTTTTCCTTAAATGAATAAATTGAATTGAATATTGCTCCCAGTTTATCTAATAGATATTCTATAGGGATTAAAAACCTGGATAAGTTTCCATACAAATTGTATATTGGAAAGAATTAGATTATGGACTCTGTTGCACCCTTTCAAATCACAGCAATGAGATTCAGTTGATCTCAACGGCAAAGACTTTCTTGTGATTGAACATAGTCTTAAGTGATTTTATATCCTCTATGAACTCCGGATTTATCTTGTAATATTTGAATCCGTTTTTGGTCTGCTCAACGGAAACAAGCCCCAAACCTATAAGTGACTCCTCCCCTGTGTATCTTACACCAAGCCCTTCCAGACACCCCTTCACATTTGAGGGATCTGATTTTACAGCCCTTGATATTTCTGACAGGTAAGACCTGTAAGGATATATTGAAAGTAAGTGGAATAGGACTTTTCTCCTAAGCTCACTTCTGTTTAATGAACGGATTATGTTTCCGTCAGCTACCAGTTCCATTAGGGAAGATTCTTTTTCCAATACTTAAATATTTTCATGGCACCTGACACATGACCCAGTAAATACCGTATTTAGTACAAACTTACCTACATAAAGGTCAGACAACAGCTGACAGACCCCGAATTACCTTACAATATATTGTAATTCGTATAATTATGCAAATGGAAAGATGAATCTGAAGACCAGCAGAGAGGCGGCTATGCTTGACGGCAGGGTGATGAGTATTGTATATTTTGCTGCCTTCAACGACCGGAATGTTGAATCTATGAGGCTCTGATATGCATTTTCCTGGCCCATCCTTACTTTCACTGTGCGAGTTGCGAAGCCAATTTTGACGTTCTGTATGTCCTTTATGGATAATGCGACACACCTTGCTATCATTTCAGCGATACCTGAAATGTTTCCGGATTTTCCCAATGGGTTGATGTCGAGATTGTTAGCGTTCAGGGAATGGTTATCTGTTGTATATATTTCCAGAGAGTAAACGGTGTCACCAACTAATTCACGGGCTGCCTCTATTACTTCAGAAGTTATATTATTAGAATCAGTAAGGACTATTGAGTTTATCTTTCCTCCCGCATCTATGGAGATCACCTGAATCCCCATGGCACCCAATTCACTGGTTGGTTCGTAAATTCTGTAGTAACCTACCCTTGCAGGATACTTGCTCTCAAGCCTATCAAGTTCCCTTGTAAATGTCTTGGAGAGAAAACTGCAATTGTCCAGTTCCTTCGTTTTCTCTGCAAAATAGTTCTGAGCATCTATCAGAGCGAGATTTTTGGCATGTTTCTGTTCCACATGAGAAATTATTTTCATGCCCTCCTTGAGTTTGACATCATCAAAATGCTCCTTTTCAGGTATTATGGCACCAAAGGCAGAGTCTCCGAATTTCTGCAGTCCAATCACAATCCTTCCTGAAGTTATTTTCTTGAACCTTGATACTGTTTTAGAGTATTCCATATTCTCAATGCACTGCTTAACAGCATCTGCAATTATTGAGATATCTTCGTCTCCAGAACAGTTGTTGCTGTTTGTTGTGGTTGTGTGGAATGTCATAACATCCGAGCCAAGTTCTGTTAAAAGCTTCTGCAGCCTTATAGGAAGGTTGCTGGAGCCCAATTCGCCAAATGGTCCTGGGTGTATGTATGGAAAAACTGAAGTAACCATTCTTGAGCCATCTTCCCTTAGAATATCCATAACCTTAACCGGTACCTTGGTGCAATTGCTTTCAATCTTGTTAAT
>JAJZKX010000170.1 GCA_021850745.1 Thermoplasmata archaeon | reverse complement strand
GGTCGGGATTTGAACCCGAGGCCTCCTGCTTGCAAAGCAGGCGATCTACCGCTGATCTACCGGCCCTTGGTTTACCCAAGGTATGAAGCAGCCTGAGAGTATTAAAACGCTAAAAATACTTTTGCTGTTTCCACTCTTTTCATCTTTATTTGATACAAGAAAATGATTTGCATTGTAGACGCACTATTTGGAAAGCACAATTTTGGCATCTGCGGCAAAAGCATCACCTTCCGTTAGTATGAGGGGATTGATGTCCAGTGATCTGATATTTCCGCCTTCGTCTTGTATCAGCTGCGAAAGTGAAATCGCGGTATCCACAATGCTTTTCTCGTTTATTCTTAGGCCTCTGAATCCCTTTACAAATCTTCCAAGGGATGTTTCCATTATCATTTCACTGACATCAGAAGTGGATATATTTACAGTCCTGAATGAGACATCATCAAAAATTTCTGCCAGGATGCCACCGGTTCCCAGCATCATGACGTGTCCGAATGTGGGATTTTTGTTCACACCAAGTATTGCCTCCACATTTCCCTGGATCATCTCTTCAAGAAGGAAATTGTGTTCTGGGAATTTGGTCAGAAGGTGACTGAAGGCCGAATCAAGCTGATCTCTATCATTAATTCTCAGGATTAGAGCACCGGAATCAGACTTATGCAATAAATCGTGCCCTACGGCTTTGAGAACCACAGGATAATGAAGCGATATATCATCCGGAAGGACACTGCCCTCAATAAGCATACCCAATGGCGTCCTTATTTTGTATTTCCTTAGAAGGGCCTTCGCCTGAAATTCGTCCATGACCCCTCCGGGATAATCTTCATACAGCAGCATCTTTCATCCTCCTCATATAAAAAGAGTACTTGGCAAGCGCCTCAGCTGATCGTACCGTTCTTGATATACTTGGAAATGATGGAACGTGCTGCTGTTCAAGGGAAAGCAGCATCTGCTTTGCTTCTTTGAATCCCAGAACTCCAACCAGCAGAGGCTTGCCTGATCTCTGCCATTTAACTGCCACATCAACCAGATCCATGGTCATCTTAGGTGTCTGTGGAAGTGCATAAAGTATAATCATGTCCACTTCATCTGCTTCATTCAGTATTGCCAGGATATCGTTAACCTGGCTAACACTGCCATCGGCCGTTATGTCCACAGGATTCTGCACAGATCCAAAGGCCACAATCAGTTTTCTGATCTCATCCTTTGTACGTTCAGAAAATTCAGCCATTTTTAGATCAGGATGGGCAGGAAGAGACAGCAGGTCCGTGGTCACAACGCCAACTCCACCAGCACTGGTCACAACAGCTACCCTGTTACCACGGGCATTTCTGGAGTAGGATAATGTTCTTGTAAAGTCCATGAGTTCGGTCTCGTTCTGGGCTCTGACAATGCCCAGCTGCCTGAATATGCCTTCTGTAACCCTATCATCAGTGGCCATGGAGGCAGTATGCAGCAATGCCGCCTTTGCTGCTGTTTCAGTTCTGCCGGATTTGAGTATCACGATGGGCTTGGATTGCACCGCAGTCTTCATGATCCTGAAGAAGTCATTCCCACGAGGTATGCTCTCAAGATACAGGGCTATGCCTTTCACCTCACTTCTTGAGGCAAGGTATTTCAGAATGTCCAGTTCATCCAGGTCAGATCGGTTACCGACATTTATGAATGAATGTATGCCTGTTTCGAATTCAGATATTGTATCCATGGTTAGAAGTCCCAGTGCACCGCTCTGTGATATGAATGATATATTCCCCTCAGGTGGAAACTGGACTCTGTCGGTTGGAGTCAGGGTTGTGTTGAGCCCGCTGCCGGGTACATATATCCCAACAGTGTTGGGGCCCACTATCCTTGTCTCTGTGCCCTCAATAAGGGAACTTATTCTGTCCTGCAGTGCCCTACCATCCTTACCGGTTTCTGCGAAACCTCCCGGTATCATCACAATGAATGGCACCTTCAAGGAAACACAGTCCTGCACCACTGCAACAGATGATCTGGCAGGAATGGCAATTACGCATAAATCAATACTATGGCCTATGGACTTTATGTAAGGATAGCATCTCAGCCCCATTATCTCATCCTGTGAGGGGTTAACCGGGAAAATACTGCCTCTATACCCTGATGAAATCAGGTTCTTCAGGATCACATTCCCAATTTTTCCCGGATCATTAGAGGCTCCAACGATGGCCACAGATTCAGGATGAAATAACTTATGAAGCACACAATGTGATTCACAGCGAGAATAATAATTATATTATTACCAGTAAATTTTAACATTTATTAAAAATTTCTGCACATTAATGTAACTTCATGCTTTCTCGGCTTTCCACAGGGAAAAATGAGTCCATGAACTTTCCAATGGTGTAAAATAATCAACAGGTTCAGTGGCTGGCAGAATCCCGTATTCTAATGTGATAAGTGAATGGTGCCTCCATGAGGAAGAGAGTCTTGGTTGAGGGTCTTATATTTTATATCCATGTAACAATTCGCCCACTGATGCAGCTGGTAAAACTCGGAGGAAGCGTCATAACCGTCAAATCAAGGTATCGTTATTTTCTCCAGCAGACCACAAGAAAAATTGTGCATGAACTTAAAAAAATTGATGACGAAATAATCCTTGTTCACGGGGGCGGATCATTCGGTCACATAAAGGCCAGCGAATTCCATTTGAGCGGAAGCCCGGCATCCTCATCACGTAGTGGAATTTCAATAGTGCACAGGGACATGATGGAACTTGATCAGAGGATTATTGGTGTGATGCTATCCGAAAGCATGCCAGGCATTGGAATGGCCCCCTCATCTTTTCCGGACCCTTTCACCCCCCCATTCGATCTGATTGAATCCTACATGAAGGCAGGGCTGTTTCCAATGACCTTTGGTGATGTATATATCCGGAATGGGAATTCAGGTATTGTATCCGGTGACGACCTGATGCTCGCCCTTGCGATTCATTTCAAGCCAACAAGAGTGATGTTCCTGAGCGATGTTGACGGAATATTCGACAGAAATCCAAAGACTCACCCAGATGCTGAACTCAGGAAAGAGGTGAAGGGAAATGAGGCGTTTGAGCTGAACAGAGAGGACGTGACAGGCGGAATGGGTAAAAAATTGGGAATAATGAAGAAGATAGCAGAAACTGGAACAACTGTATACCTCCTCAACGGGAGGCATCCGGAGAGAATCTGGAATATGGGGACACGGGATTTCATCGGTACGGTGATACGTTGATAGAGAACCGCAAGGAGGAACATATACGCATAGCGGAGACTGAGAACGTAACCACCGACCATAATTACTGGGATGACGTTGAGATCATTCATCAGGCTGTTCCGGAAGTGGATTTTGATTCTATCGATACCAGCGTGAAATTCCTGGATCACAAAATTGCCCATCCAATGATCATTTCATCAATGACAGGGGGAACGGATCTGGCAAAGAAGATAAACTACAACCTCTCAACTGTTGCCGAAAAGTTCAGCATACCCATGGGGGTTGGAAGCATGAGGGCAGCGGTTGAGAAGAAGGAACTTGCCGATACATTCTCCGTAATCCTGCAGAGCAAGGTTCCGGTGAGGATAGCAAATATTGGCGCTCCTCAGCTTGTAAAGCAGGGAAAACCCGCATTTACAGACAGAGATATAGAATATGTAATGGGGCTGATAGAAGCCGACTATCTCATAGTACATTTCAACTTCCTTCAGGAAATGGTACAGCCGGAAGGTGACAGGAATGCGGTGGGCATCCTCCGGAGACTGAAGGAAATCGCCGGCAGCTATCCTGTCATTGCCAAGGAGACAGGCAACGGAATATCACATGAGGCGGCACTTGCCCTGAAGGATGCTGGCGTAAGGGCCATAGATGTGGGCGGACTGGGTGGCACATCATTTGCTGCAATAGAATACTACAGGGCACAGAAGTCCGGTGACCTGGAAAAGATGAACTCCGGAAAATCATTCTGGAACTGGGGAATACCATCGCCTGCGTCCATAAAATACTCTCATGTTGGAATCCCTGTAATTGGGAGTGGTGGCCTGAGAAACGGCCTGGACCTTGCAAAGGCAATCATCATGGGGGCCGATGCTGGGGGTTTCGCCAGGATGCTTCTGAAGAGCGCCGATTCCTCTGCCCAGGACATTGAGGCAACCGTTCTTCAGATAATCAGGGACCTGAAGATTGCAATGTTCCTTACAGGGTCCTCATCAATTGCAAAGTTAAAGAAAGCCAGGCACTTCATAAGGGAGCCATTACGATCATGGGTTGATGCTTATGGCAGATGAACAGTATGACGATGACATTCCAAAGGAATTCGTGACCGAGACCCCATGCCCCTCCTGCGGGGAACCTCTTTACTTCATATTCTACAGGACAAAGATAACGTACGAGGAGGCCGTGGAGATAGAGACCTTCTTCTGCAAGAAATGCCTGTATAAGAGTACACAGATAAGGCAGATAGATCGTCAGGAACCAAAAACTCTTGTATTCCAGGTCAGGAACCGTGACGATCTGCGAACGGTTCTTTACAGGTCTCCAGAAGCAAGAATCAGCATACCGGAACTGGAAGCTGACATAGAGCCCGGCGAAATATCCACCGGAGAGATAACAACAGTTGAGGGGATACTGAGCCAGATTCTGGACAAGCTGCAGCTCCTGGACGAAGAGGATGCCTCTCCCGAAGATCTCAGGGCAATCAGGGAAAGGATTGAAGGAATCATCCAGGGAAGTGGGGAGCTATTCACCTTTGTTATTGATGATCCCATGGGAAAAAGCCGCATAAACAGTGGGAGAGTCATAACACTCAAGCATGAAGGATGAGCCATCAAGGCGAATGCGTAACGTGTCAGATTTATATATACTCCAACAATGATCCTGCGGTGCATAGCGCATGACAATTGACTATACATCAGCATTGTTAGCCATTGCGGCATCCATATCAATAGCTGGCGGACTTATAGGTACAGGTATGGCACA
>JAJZKX010000169.1 GCA_021850745.1 Thermoplasmata archaeon | reverse complement strand
TGTCTGGAGCGGAAACCACGTCCTTAACCATTACTTCACTTACAAATTTGCTTGATTTTCCGGCAAATTCAAGGTCTCTCTTGGTCAGTATCCCAACAAGTTTCTCCCCTGATACAACGGGGAAACCGCTCACATTCTTTGCCTTCATTATGCTCCTGACTTCTGTCAGTGATGTTTCCGGGGAAATAGTGAGAACGTTCCTGATTATTGTGGATTCTGACCTTTTCACTTTTACGATTATTCTTGACTGCTCATTCACGGTCATGTTCCTGTGGACAATACCTATCCCGCCATACCTTGCGATTGCGATGGCCATTTCTGCCTCAGTGACTGTATCCATGGGTGAGCTTACTATTGGCACCCTGACATTGATGTTTCGTGAAACCTTTGAAAAAATTTCAACCTCTTTCGGCTCTACGGCAGTCCTTGAAGGAAGCAGCAGAACATCGTCAAAGGTATAACCTTCTTTTATCGAGGTAAATTTATCCTTAAACATGTTGCCCTAAGGGCAAATAAGTATATATACATTGACAGAAAGCCTGCAGATCAGTGTTTTATGGGCTCCAGCATGTACTTCACGAAGTCGATAGTCCTGTCCTGTTTCAGGCTGTATTCATAGTTAATCAGGGAATAATAATACTCAAGCAGGTCCCTGCTTATTCCCCTTTCAGCTGAACCTTTTTCTATGGATTCAATGATATAACCACGGCTCAAGTTTACGGATTTTTCCAGTATCCGGACCTCGTCCATGTCCACAGAATCCTTTCTCGCAACTGTAACTGCATAAAGAGGCTCCAGCTTGAAGAAATGCGACACCTCATAGCCAATGTCAAGTATTATCTTTCCATCCCCGTGAAAATACCTGAGCGCCTCATCACCAATTACAAGTGCAAATTCGGCTTCCTCAAGCAGATCAGCGGCCTCGGTTGCCTTACTGTATATTTTTTTGGGGCTTATACCCATCCTGGAGAGTACAAGATCCATGTAAAGCTCTGTGGTCCTGGTATGTGCAGTTACAGCAACTTCCATCCTGTCAGCCAGATCCTTTCCCGCTGATACTAGCAGAGTTGATAGCGTCTGAGCCTTTGTATGGATATTTGCGCCTTTCAGGAGTTCCAGATCATCTGAATTCTCAAGATACGAAACAAGGGAAACCATAGCCGTGGAATATTTCCCGTCAAGTACTCCCTTGAGGTTGTCTGCAGGGCTCTCCTTTGACATTTTTGTCTGTGAGGAAAGTGCACCGATGAGAGGAAAACTGTGCGTGAAGTCTATTAGGGATATCATGAATTGCACTTTTCCTAGAAGTAGTGTTTTATGTTATAGAAAGTATCCCTCTGGGCCGGAATCTTCCCTGCCTGTTTAACCATCCTGTTCAGTTCTTCCACCGATGATCCTTCATTTCGGTCAGTTGCCCCGAAAACCTTCTCGCTGAAAGCTGTACCTACAAGGTCACTTCCGCCCCCGTTTATGGCAAGCTGGGCAATTTCTTTCCCAAGTGCAACCCAGTATACACTGATGTTTCTGATGTATTTTCCGGCAATGATCCTGGCAAGCGAAATCACTTTCAGGTCTTTTTCACCGGATGACGCTGTGGTAACTTTCCCCATTTTCTGGAGGGGAGTGTTTTCTATGCTGAATTTCAGGGGGATGAAGGAAAGAAAGCCGGGAACCTCAATCTGGTTATCCCTTAACCTTACAATGTGATCGATTATATCTTCCCATTTCTCCACATGTCCATACGTCATTGTTGAATTGCCCCTTACGCCCATGGAATGAATTATCTTGGCATCCTCGAGCCATTTTTCACCGCTAATCTTCTCCTTTGTAGAAACCTGTACCCTGACATCGTGGTTGAATATTTCAGCTCCTCCCCCGGTATGGGCATCCATTCCGGCAGCCCTGAGCCTTGAGATAAGTTCCCTGATTGAATTACCGGTTGTCCTGGCAATGAAATCAATTTCCGGTATTGTAAGTGCCTTGAGTGTTATATCCGGATCGTATTTCTTGACTGTTGAGAATATCTCCTCGTAATACTCCACCGGCAGGTCCGAGTTGAATCCTCCAACAATGTGTATTTCTGTGGATCCGAGGGATTTCGCTTTCTCAACCTCTTTCCGGACATCGTCCACAGTGAGTTCATAGCCCTTATTGCTTTTGCCTTTCAGGACCATGGGCACATAAAATGCACAGATTGGACAGCTTGCAGCACAGTAATTTGAATAGTTTATATTGTATGATACGGCATATGAAACAACGTTTCCAACCTGTCTTGATGTGAGCTGATTCCCGAGATCCATAAGCGAGAACAGGTCAAGTTCCTCCATCAGCTTCAGTGATTCGCTGTAAGTTAGAGGTTTATCTGCATTCAGTTGATCAAACCAGTATTCTTCCGGGTAACCACCCATCAATTCCATGTGCTCAATATGCAATATCAACTAATAATGTTTTATGAAGTGCATATGGATGATGAATCTTCAGATATCACTGTTCAAAGCTTTTTCCATATTAATTTCCAGTTTTTGCCGTAAAAATTGCATACATTGATGACATAGCTGTTAGTAAAATATTGGGTATTATAAAAAAATGCGGGCTTTACCCGAGATGAACCATAAGGATGTTTTTTGGATGCTGCCATGCTTCCGCAACCCCATGACTTTATAATGAACAAACCTTATTAGACATATTAAAATCTGCTGTCATGTTTCAATATTCTGATCCTCTTTATGAAATCGAGAGAAAATCACTTTCAGGTGAGGATATCAGCCAGGAAGAAATTATCTACATGTATGATGAGGCGGACCTGTACCAGCTGGGGAGAATTGCCAGAAATGTGGCAGACAGGATCACGGGCAGATACGTATCCTTCGTTTCTAACCTCATACTCAATTACACGAACGTGTGCAATGTAAGATGCAATTTCTGCGCATTTTACAGAACCGGCAGCGAAGATGACGCATATACCATGACAAAGGAACAGGTGATTGATGAGATTGACCGTTATTATTCGAAGTACGGGATAAGGCAGCTCCTCATACAGGGAGGAGTCAACCCTGCACTTCCATTCTCATATTACACCGATATGTTCAGTGCAATAAGGGAGAGATTTCCGGGGCTGGGAATACACGGCCTTTCAACTTCAGAGATTTCATTTATATCAAGGAAAGAGAAAATGACCTATGCACAGGTTATAACGAAACTCAGGGAGAGTGGACTGCAGACAATTCCTGGTGCAGGAGCAGAGATATTTTCAGCAGACGTGAGGAAGGAACTGGGAAGGCCACTCAACAGCGGAGAGGAATGGCTGAAAATAATGGAGGAGGCCCATAAACTCGGTGTCAGGACATCTGCCACAATGATGTTCGGGCATGTTGAGGAGAGCAGGCATAAGGCTGATCACCTCATTTCACTGGTTAACCTGCAGAAAAAATACAATGGCTTCCTTTCATTCACACCATGGAATTTTGAACCGGGCAACACAAAGCTCCAGAGAGAGGGAAAAGTGAAATTCAGGGCCGGAGGACTTGACGTGTTGAGGAATATAGCAATCTCAAGGATAGTACTGAACAGGCATATACCGGTTGTACAGAGTTCCTGGCTGACAAACGGACTGCAGATGGGCCAGATGGCCATACTGTTCGGAGCAAATGACTGGGGTGGAACCATCTACGATGAAAAAGTCATTCCGGCAACAGGCAAGAGTGTCGGCAACCTCAGGAAAGAGGCAATCATAAACAACCTGAGATCAATAGGCATGATCCCTGTTGAAAGAGACAACATGTACCAGGTCGTAAAATACTACTGAAATGCCCTTTAAAGAAAAAGAGATGGAAACCGGCATATATGCCAGAATTTCATCATATCCTGGAATCCCGGGGAAAATAAAGAGTGATCCTGAGGATTTCATGGTTGAGGAAATTCCCATAGAAATTCCAAGAAAACCAGACGGGAAATACCTCTATCTCAGGATCAGGTTGAGGAACTGGGATAATAACCGCTTTCTTATGAGGCTCGCGAGGGAGCTTGGCGTGAGCAGGAAGAGGATCACATATGCCGGAACCAAGGACAAGACTGCCGTTACAACACAATATTTCTGCGTAAACACCCCTTCCGCATTTGAAGCATCAAGGCTCGGTGATGTTGAAGTTTTGGAGACTTTCCGGAGTGACCGCATGCTTAAACTTGGTGATCTTCTTGGAAATTACTTCAGGATAAGCATTGAAGATCAGGAAGACCATGATGCAGAGATAATGTCCATTTACGATGACATATCATCAAAAGGCGGTTTTCCCAACTATTTTGGAATACAGAGATTTGGATCTGTCAGAACGAATACCCATAAAATAGGGAAATATATAGTGAATGGAAACCCTGATGAAGCCGTAAAAAGATACATCGGAGACCCAGATATAGACACTGAGGACTTCAGACTGGAGTTCTACAGGACACTTGATGCAGGTGAGGCCCTGAAAAATTTTCCAATGCACCTTAATTTTGAAAGGTCGCTGTTGAGCCATATCGTTGAAACGGGTGATTTCAGATCTGCGTTTGCCAACTTTCCTGTAAACCTGAGAATGATCTTTGTCCACGCATACCAGTCCTATCTTTTCAATATGATGGTATCTGAAAGGTTCAAGAGAATGGGGAATCTCTCTGAAGTATCTGAGGGTGATATTGCAGTGCCTGTTGACAGGTATTTCAACCCTGTTGTGAACGAGGGTTACATAAAGGTCTCGAGATTCAATATTGAAAAGATATCAAGACTTTCAGCATCGGATCGGGTGCGTGTCACTGCCCCGCTTATAGGATATGATACAACCCTTTCAGGGGGATTGCAGGGAGAAATAGAAACTGGCATAATGGAAAAGGAGAAAGTTTCCCCGGAAATGTTCCGGATTGCTTCAGACCCTTCAATGTCATCGTCAGGAGAGAGAAGAATTATTTCCGCAAAACCGGTCGACTTG
>JAJZKX010000168.1 GCA_021850745.1 Thermoplasmata archaeon | reverse complement strand
ATATGGCGGGGCGTATCCGGTGAATATACCTGCCGATTACGGTAAGGGCTATCTTCAGTATAACATAAACAATTAATGCCACAAAAAATACGTTAATGTATTTGGAAAAATTGGGTGGTATTATGGGAAACATAACAGTGATTACATATATCAGGATAAAAAGTGAAATCATTACGCTGATCATGCCTAAAATGGCTCCCGCCACACGTCTGTTATTTCTCTCATCCATGATGTATAATCACGTTTTCATTTATAAACCATCCAATCATTTGAACAGAATTCGAAATATATTTCAATCGTGGCAAATCTTAAATTAAAACGGATTATAGGGGTAAGGTTCACATTATGGCAAGGAAAAATTCATCAGGGAGTATTCTGTCCCAGGTTCAGTATTCAACTAACATTCTGGAAACAATTGGCCACACGCCATTGGTTCTCCTTTCAAAGATAGGGGCTGGTATGAGGCCGAAAATCCTGCTTAAAATGGAAGGGTTCAATCCGGGCGGTTCCGTAAAGGACAGGATTGGCGTTACAATGCTGAACGATGCCGAAAAGAAGGGATATATAAACAAGGGAGATCTCATAGTGGAACCCACATCAGGAAACACTGGTATTGGGTTGGCCATGGCATGCAAGGTTCTTGGATTTAACCTGATTGTTACCATGCCTGACAAGGTGAGCGAAGAGAAGAGATCCATACTGAGGGCTTATGGTGCTGAGGTTGTTGTTTGCCCGGATGAAGCTCCCGCCGGCAGCGAAAACCACTATATGACCGTCGCAAAGAGAATTGCGAAGGAGAGGAAGGCATATCTTCCCAACCAGTATTATAACCAGTCCAATCCCAGGGCGCACTATGAGGGAACAGGACCGGAGATATGGGAACAGACGAGGGGGAAGGTTACCCACGTAGTCGGTGGAATAGGAACAGGCGGCACTCTCTCTGGTTTGGGAAAATTCCTGAAGGAGCAGAACAGGAAGATTAAGATAATAGCGGTTGAACCTGAAGGTTCAATATACAAGGAACTGAAGGCAGGCATGAGGGATTATTCCTATACGGGATATCTCACAGAGGGGATAGGAGAAGACTTCCTCCCCGGTACGGCAAACATGGAAGTGATTGATGACGTCATAAAGATATCCGACAAGGACGCATACCAGATGGCAAGAAGGCTGGCCAATGAGGAAGGAATACTGGCAGGCAGTTCTTCCGGGTCAGCGGTTGCAGGGGCAATTGAGCTTTCGAAGATGCTCACGGAAGAGAACCTCATCGTGGTCATAATGCCTGACAGGGGAGAAAGATACGCCTCAAAGGTATTTAATGACGAATGGATGAAAGAGAAGGGATTGCTTTGACTTCTAAAAAGGGTGAAGAACCGGGTTTTACGACAAGGGCAATACACGATGGACAGCAGGCGGAAGAACATACCGGTGCGGTCAGTATTCCCATATTTCTGACGAGCACGTATAAACAGGTTTCACCGGGTATCACAAAGGGTTACGACTATTCAAGAACAGATAATCCCACAAGAGAAGCACTTGAAAAATCATTAGCTTCAATAGAGGGCGCAAAACATGGCCTTGCATTCTCTTCCGGCATGGCAGCCATAACGGCTGTTTCATTGCTTCTCAGGTCAGGTTCAAAGGTCTTATCGTCAGATGACGTCTATGGAGGAACATACCGCCTGTTTAACATGATCCTGAATAATTTTGGCGTTGCAATCAACATGGTTGATTTTTCTGATCTCAAGGCAATAGAAAAGGAAATGTCAGGGAACAAGTATGACATGATCCTCATAGAATCTCCCACAAATCCTCTCCTTAAGGTCTACGATATTGCAGAAATATCTGCGCTTGCAAGAAAACACCACACGCTGCTCGTGGTCGATAACACATTCATGAGCCCTTATCTTCAAAACCCACTCAAGTTCGGTGCGGACATTGTTGTCCACAGCACGACCAAGTACATAGGAGGACATTCCGACGTTATTGGCGGGGCGATAATGCTGAATGACGATTCCATTTACAATCGATTGAAATTCATCCAGAATTCGACCGGGGCAGTACCATCACCATTTGACGCGTGGCTTACCCTGAGGGGGATAAAGACTCTTTCACTGAGAATGCGGGCACATTGTGATAATGCAATGGAAATATTCAGGTACCTGGCAGAGAAGAAGGAAAAAGGATTTGTCGACAGGATCTATTTTCCCGGGAATCCCGGAACCAAATATAACAAGATTCAGGTTAAGCAGGCGAAGGGGTATGGCGGAATGATAAGTTTCTCCCTCAACTCCCCAAAGGCAAAGGAATTCGCGGAAGCCCTTGATCTCTTCACACTTGGGGAAAGCCTTGGCGGAGTGGAATCACTAGTGGAAATACCTGCACTGATGACTCACCAGATCATTCCCAGAAAGGAAAGGGAAGCAAGGGGCATAACTGATGGCCTGATCCGGCTAAGCGTGGGAATAGAAGAAATAAATGATTTGATTAACGATCTTGAAAAAGGATTTAAAAAGGTTTTTGGCTGATCACGGGGTGATCAGCGAAGACAAAAATATCAGGAACCCTACCACTGCAAATATTTCAACATCCTGGATGGAAAAGGACATGAATCTATATGCAAGTCCTCCAAGTTCTATTATGAACAATCCAAGGAAGAATAGCGGATATCTATAACCAGGTTTCATTACGTGTTTCATTTTTATCACCACTTGAAGCTGAGCAGTATCGGGTTGCTCAAACCTGCTGACACTCCCCTGATAAACAGATCAACGAGGAAGAAGGAGGCAAGGCTGATCCAGGCGAATGTTTCATGATGCCTGTTTGCATGCGATATCCTTTCAAAGAATCCTCTCCTGAAGCTTTTCTTGTTTACCGGGCAGCTGTAACAATCAATGTTGCCTCCGGTTGCGTGCCTGAAAAAGTGGCACGAGAAAGTGTAAAGGGTAACCCAGAGAGTGTTCAGAACAAGCAGCAAAGCCCCAAGTGAAAGTGTGAATTGCCCAGCCTGGTAGGTTAATGCAACATAGAGGTCGTAATAGAAGAATGGCAGGATTGCAACGGCGGTATACCAGAAGTACCTGTGGTAGTTCTCCAGCCTGAATAGCCTGGTTTCTCCAGTATATTTTCTTCCATTGAATTCCTTCCTAAGATTGGTGTTGCAGGCGTTGGGGTGGTTGAACAGGTGCCTGTGGTAATCTTTCCTGTATGCATAGCATGTGGCCCTGAATCCTGCAACGAGGGGAAGAACAAGGATAGTCGGCGAATAGAAAGGATCGGTCAGTCCCTGTACCACCGGAACCTGATAGTTCATCATCAGGTAAACGGCGATCAGGGCAAGCATTATGAATGACCAGAATCTCCAGTTCGCTTCAGTCAGCTCTGCCGGTATCAGGGGCTTTCTCAATTCATTTGCGTTAGCTGTTTTTGTAGCGTTTTCAACCATTATTTTACCACCTTTTCCTTTCTGCTTTTTCTTCTCTTGATCAACATGGCGATCGGATCGTATTTGAGGTCTGTGGCTCTTTCCTTTTCCTGGATGATCGCATTATCCGTGATATGGATATGCTCCGGGCAGACGTCCTGGCAGCACTTTGTTATGTTGCAGAATCCAATTCCACCCTCATCATCCAGAAATTCTGACCTGTCAAGCGCATCAAGAGGGTGCATGTCCATGGATGCTGCCTTTACCATATGCCTTGGCCCAAAGTAGTTTGAGGTATGTTCCCTTACCACGTGGCACACATCCTGGCACAGGAAGCACTCAATGCATTTCTTGAATTCCTTGGAGCGTTCTACATCTCTCGGATGTATTCTCCATGGCTTCTCCATTCCTTCCCGTGGCGTGAATTTTGGAATC
The DNA here is from genome assembly GCA_021850745.1 of Thermoplasmata archaeon. The sequence goes on along the minus strand of JAJZKX010000168.1, from coordinate 1,108 downwards.
TTCCTGAGAATCGACCAGTTAACGGAAATATCGGTAACCAGATCCTTGATGTTTGGATAAGCTCCCATTGGTGCAACAGAAATGTTGTTTCCGATTGAATCAACCCTGGTTTTGCACATAAGGGAAGGCTTGTTGTTAATTTCCGCAGAGCATGATCCGCATTTGGCAGCCTTGCAGTTCCATCTTATTGCTAGTGTGGGATCAATTTTCTCCTGAACATACCTGACCGCATCAAGCACAACCATTCCATCAACATAAGGAACCTTGTATTCCACAAATTTGCCTGTGCTCTCTTCTTCGGGATTGTACCTATATATTTTCAGATTGATATCTGTCATCAGTATTCCTCCGGTTTTGCATATTTTTTGTATTCCGCTGGCATTTCCTGAACCGGAACAACATTAAATGTCATTCCCTTGTCGCTCTTGTTGATTTCAATATTCTTCAGCCAGTTCTTGTCTTTCTTGGGGAAATCAATTCTGGCGTGTGCACCCCTGCTCTCTTCCCTCATTAGGGCAGCTCTCGTGATTGCTTCTGCCGCGATAAGCATGTTTCCCAGTTCAAGGCACCCGAGAAGCCCGTGGTTGTATCTTACTGATCCGAGCGTCCCGACTTCCCTGTATTCCTTCTTCAATTGCTCTATGATGGTTATTGCTTTTTTAAGTTCATCCCCGTTTCTGACTATTCCCACATGTTCGCTCATTGCGGATGTAAGCCTGTCTATGAATTCGTATGGATTCTTCCCGTCCTTCTTCAGGAAGCTCCTGATTCTCGCTATTTCGGATTCGATAGCCTTTTTATCTGCTTCCGTTTCCTTTGCCTTCTTTGCATATTCCACAGCGCCTTCTCCTGCCCTCTTTCCAAAGACAAGGATATCCGCAAGCGAGTTTCCCCCAAGCCTGTTAGCCCCATGAAGCCCTGACGCAACCTCTCCCGCAGCAAAAAGACCCTCAAGTGAACTATGGCCGGTTTCCGCATCCACTCTTATTCCGCCCATCTGGTAATGGACTGTCGGAGCAACTTCCATCTTCTCCTTTGTTATGTCCACGCCGGCAAATTCCATGAATTGCATGTACATTGCTGGAAGTTTATGCTTGATATAATCTGC
>JAJZKX010000167.1 GCA_021850745.1 Thermoplasmata archaeon | reverse complement strand
CCCACTCTATGGTTCCGGGGGGCTTGCTTGTTATGTCGTAGACCACTCTATTGACTTCCCTTATCTCATTGGTTATCTCAGAGGACAGGTTGTCGAGGAATTCCCAGTCTGGTTTGGTGAAAGTGCCGCTCATTGCGTCGGTAGTATCGATCATCCTAATGGCAACAGTATAACCATAGGTTCTCCTGTCACCGTGGATTCCCGTTGACTTGACAGGAAGAAGTACTGCGAAATATTGCCATGGCCTCTTTTCCAGATCCGGATATTCCCGTACCACGCCTCTTTCCACAATACCTGTGATCTTCCTTAGAAGATCAGCTTTTTCCCTGGTTATCTCACCAATAATCCTGACAGCGAGTCCTGGGCCTGGGAAAGGCTGGATGTCTGCAGGCAATTTCAGGTATCTGGAGACGTCCCTGACCTCATCCTTGTAAAGGTCCCTAAGGGGTTCAAGCAACTTCAGATTCATCTTTTCCGGGAGCCCTCCCACATTGTGGTGGCTCTTTATAACATCCCGGACAGAACCGCCGCTTTCAATCCAGTCTGGGGCAATCGTTCCCTGTAGAAGTGTCTCCGCCCCATATTCCTTTGCAACTTCTTCAAATGCCTCGATAAATGTTTTCCCTATGATCTTTCTCTTAGTTTCTGGATCAGTTACACCTGCAAGCGCCTGAAAGAATCGGTCAGATGCGTCGATAATCCTGTATTTAAGGGAATATGATTTGAACAGTTTCTCTACTCTGGCTACTTCATCTTCCCTTACAAGGCCCGTATCAATGAATACAGTAAGTATGCGATCTCCGGCAGCCATGTTGGAGATCACTGCGAGCAAAGTGCTGTCCTGCCCCCCAGAGCAGGCTAAAATCCCTTTTCCATGAAGGTTGTTTACTATTTCGGCTTTTGCGTCCTGGATAAATTTTTCCACTTTTACCATGGGAACTGCCTTACATCGCAATGTGATTTAATATCTTATAGATTGAATAGGTGATGGGAAAAGCAGTTAATTGTGGTCCTAATATCAAATGTCGCAAATTATAACCCAAAAAACTGGGTAACTACGTCTATTGGCTGATGGAACACAAAATCTGGGCTCTCTGCAGCCAATACTTCAAATCTGCCCTCACCCCATAATGCAGCGCCAGAAGTCATACTGGCCGCCTTTGAGGCCTGTATATCCCATGGTTGATCCCCGATGTATATGCAGTTTTGAGGTTTTATCCCTAATATATACGAAACCATCTATAGCAGATGTGGGCCAGACTTGTGCCTGTCTGTGTCTTCCTGGCCCACTACTGCCTCGAAATATGATCCCCAGCCAAGCTTTGAGAGAGTTCCCCTGACCAGGCGGCCTTCCTTTGATGATGCTATGGCCATGGGAACCTGTCTGTCAAAGAGATGCAAGAGCATTCCAGATATGCCATTGTACGGCCAGATATCTGGATCTGCCACTTCCCAGGTTGAGGCAATTTCACTGTAAACGTCATAACTAGAATCCAGAAATCAAACTGGAATTCTTCTTTCCAAACCCTTCCCTTCAAAACTTCCAGCTCAATCTCGTGTACATTACTGCCGAGATGCCTTGAGATGATGGGTATTGCAAGTCCCAAAGTTGCAGTTTCACTGTCAACCATGGTTCCGTCAAAGTCGAAAATTATGGCTCCTGGAAGGAAATTCGATGACATTCAATGCGGCACACCTTTGAAATTAAAGTTCCTTTTCACCTTGCGGGGGAAATGGTAGTCAAAAACCTTGCTTTATAGATATTTAAAAGAAAATAAAGAAAGTGGAATCAGGTCTTCATTATTGCGCCAAGGAATATGAGCAACCCGAGTACAGCCCCAATCGCGGCAGCAACAACGTAAAATATTGTTCCAAGAATCACGTTGTTCAGCAGATTGACGCTTGGCATAACATAGTGTGTTACGAGAACCACTACAACACCCACAACTACACCAAGCACGAGAAGCACAACGCCCACTACCCTGCTTTTTCCACTGCCGAAATAGGCTGTTAGGATCCCAAGCACAAACAGGGATAGAGCCAGCAGGGATAATATCACAAACGAAAAGACTGTCCAATTCCATGGAGTAAATACAACACTCATTAAGCTATGCACCTCAAAGTTTTATTCCTGTCAGGGTTTTGGTATCGATAACCCCGTCAATGGTTCTGATTTGTTCTATGACAATTTTACCGAGTTCGCTATAGTCCTTTGCGTCTATCTTTACGATGAGATCGTATTCCCCGAACAAAGGGTGTATTTCCACAACATAATTCACCTTCGAAATTTTGTTGTAAACTTCGTGTTCCTTCCCGGGTACTGTACTCACCAAGACAAATGCAACAGACATAGTTTCACCCTGTAGCTTTAAGCTTTAAATTATTTATAAATCTTTTCAGGTTTTGCAGGCTAATTTTTTCAACATTTATTTGAGAAAATCATTTATTATCATGGGAATCGAAAAATATTTTTTTAATCCAGGCTCAGCTATATATCGCCCGCATGTTGTTTTCTAAACATGTGTAACAAATTACTTTTTCTCCAGGCTGCTCAATTTCGACATGAGTGATGGCCTTGGAATGCTTTCCTGCTGGCCTGTGGAAAGATCCCTAATTGTAACTTCAGAGTTCTCAAGCTCCCGGTCACCAATGAGAATGGCATACTCATATCCCTGAATTGAAGCATTCTTCAACTGTGCAGAAAGGCTCCTTCTGGAAATGTCTACGTTGGCGATGTAACCTGCATCCCTCAATCTTTTTGATAAATCAAGAGAGTACCCACGGGCTTTGTCTGATGCGACACATACTGAAAAACGCATTGGCCTTGTTGGCACTTTCCATAGATCCTGTCTCCTGGCTAGCATTTCTAGAACTACATCACCCATTCCAAAACCCACTGCAGGTATGTCCTGGTCAGACATGAGCTTGGAAAGGTTGTCATACCTACCCCCGCCGAGGATAGATCTGAATTCTCCCTTAATGTCAAAAACCTCAAACACTATTCCAGTATAGTAAGAGAGCCCTCTGACAACTGAGAAATCAATCACAAGGTCCGAGGGGGTGTAAACCCTGGCAAGAGACAGAGTCTCTTCGATCCTTCCAATTATATCCCCAAGATTCTCGTCAATTTCAGTTACTTTCTCTATGGTTTCTCGTAGTTTAGCGGGATTGCCAGGATTTTCCATCAGGAGCACCAGGTCAGATATCCGATTCACAGGAAAACCGCTCTTTGCAAGCTGAGACGAAAATTCCTCCCTGGATATTTTCTTGAACTTGTCGATAATAGCGAAAGTGGAAATAGCGTCAAGTGCCCCCATCGCTTTGAGCAATGCTTCCATCAGTCTCCTGTCATTGATTCTGACAGAAAATTGGCCCCCGAGCCCAATCCTGTCGAGTATTGTTGCTGCAAGCCCTATTATTTCAGCATCTGCATCGGGAGTGTTTGGGCCGAATATGTCTGCGTTGAACTGTATATGCTCCCTGAGCCGGCCTGACTGTGGTTCCTCGTACCTCCACAATTTAGGATAACAGTACCATTTTACAGGTTTGGGGAGATCTTTCCGGGAAGTGAGCATTCTCACCACTGATGGTGTAGCTTCTGGGATCATGGTAACTTCCCTTCCGCCCTTGTCCACAAATGAAAATGTCTGTGACACTAGTTCATCTCCGGACTTAAGCCTGTATAATTCAAGAGATTCAAGGCTTGGCATCTCTATTCTCTGAAAGCCGAAGGATGAGGCAACCTGGTCTGCAGTTCTTAACATGAAGAATTTTGGCTCCGCGTCCTCAGGGTACAGATCCCTGAAGCCCCTAAGTCTCTCAAAGGTCATTATGTGGTAGATTGCGGTTTGGTATTAATTCTCATGCCGGAATCAAGATAGGTCCGACAACTTCATACAGGATCTAAAACTAGATTTGTTGCAAATTTTCTGCTTCAGCAAAGGATTTAAATATTATAATGCGTATATTTTTTTAAATTGAACTACGACAGATCAGTACAGGTTTATGAAAAACTTCGGAAGGCAGGTTTTAGCAAGAATAGGGCTAAAATTCTTGCACTTTTGGAGCAGAAGCCTGATCTGAGTCTGGCTGACATAACGCTTACACTTGGCATTAGCAATTCCCGAGCTTCTGAAGGATTGAAGTTCCTCATGAAAGAGGGCTACCTTCAACGCATGGAAGTGAAGTACATCATTGGAAAGGGTCGGACAAAACACATTTACAGACTCAAGATGAAGATTGATGATATAATCTCAGATGTAAAGAGAAGAGTTGCTGTCATCATATCATTTGAAAATAATATAGAGCCGTGAGGATGCATAGGTTACATTTAAACCCCTAACTAAACTATTTATAAATAAGCCTTAATTACTAATTATTAATTATCATAAATATGGAAAAAGAGTATTATATCGACTCTCTTAAGAAATCAAACTTCAAGATAACACCTCAGAGACTTTGCATTATCGATTATGTCATGGATAACACCCCCGGCCATTTCACTGCCGATGAGATTTTCAACAATGTGAAGGGAAAAGAACCCACCATTACCCTCGCAACTGTTTACAATATTCTCAAGGCACTTCATTCGGCTGGAACTATAAAGTCATTTGAAATAAATGGCACAACCTGGTTTGAAACCAACACTGAGTTCCATGGTAACTTCATCTGTGCAAACTGTGGAAAAATATCTGATGTAGATGTAGACGGAGACAGCCTTATCTCTTCGGTGGAAACGACAGGCTTTGAAGTTTCAGAGGCAAACCTCCTCATAAAAGGCTTGTGCAGGGACTGCAGGCTACATCCAAACGCCTAGTCGCCTGTTTCCAAAATTTTTCTTATTACCTTTACCACATCTGAATTTTCTTTTGGATCGTGCACCCTGAGTATGTCTATTCCCTCAGCCGCAAGATAGGCTGATGTCGCAAGGGTTGCAGGCAACCTTCCCTCAGTCTCATTTCCAGTTATTCTTCCCAGGAAACTCTTTCTTGAGGTGCCGAAAAGAGTCCCATATCCGATCATA
>JAJZKX010000166.1 GCA_021850745.1 Thermoplasmata archaeon | reverse complement strand
CCGATCTAATATATGAAGCATTGTAGGCGCTGTCCTTTGAGTGGAACTGGTTCAAGGTTATCCCAGAAAATGAGAATGACTGGTTCAGAACTTCATATGCGGTATGCCCCTGCAGAAGTGAACTGTTTGAAAGCGCTTCATTCATTGCTTCTGCTGGGTTGTTGCCTGAATTATTGTAATACGATGCGAAGTTTTTGAAATAGGTGACGGCAGGAAAGCTGGTGTTGCCCATAACCGGCTGGAATGAGACGGGGATTGGAAGGCTGATTGACTGAATGAACTCAGCAGATTGCATTGTTTTTTGGTATGCGTCCAGATTGTGGCCCTCAAGTATATACTGATCTGGAAGGCCGTAAACCGAGCTAGCGTACTCCTGTCCAGTTACATTTACAGCTGTTGTTCCGTAATAAAGGTCCTGAATGAGAGGGTATGCCAGCTTTATGATGCCGTCGGCAGCACCGGCAAGGGCAGAAAGACTGCTGTTCTCTGTGGATATGAAGCTTATGAACGATGCGTTTCCCCCTAAGCCTTTAAGATATGATGCAGTACCGGCCTGGGCGTTGATCATGGAGAGAATAGCAGGTTGAGAGTATATGTTCAGGTTTGTGTTTACCATAATCAGTGATGATGAATTTTCACCGTTGGTTGATGAAGAATTCCCCCGCCCGAAGTAATCTGACATTAAGGATGTTGCATGGCTTGACATAGATGATGATGGGACAATATCACTGGCTAGATTGTATGATGTCTGGGAAAAAAGGGTGGATGCAAAAGGCAGCATAACCACCACAATTATGATCCATATGATCAGCACTTGTCCGCTGTGCTTTGATGATAGGCCACCAAGCCTCTGAAAGGAACTCTCTAACACCTGAGGATAAATGCAACTTCCCTTAGAAATTTTATGTATAGATTCTGACAGAGAATAGTTTTTTAATTCGAAGACGAGGACTGAAAAGGTTTTATTATATTCGGCCCCTGTCTTGATATCTATGGTAAAGACAGATCCGGGAATAGACCTGTACAGGTTTGATCTTTATTCTTATTTCTATGGGCTTGTCAGGCAGATTGAGCGGGGTAAGGTCTCAACCTATGGGGCACTCGCCAGAGCGCTGGGAGATATCGCCGCATCAAGAGCCTGCGGCTTCATGCTTTCCATAAACCCAGACCCGGAAAACACCCCGTGCTACCGGGTGGTAAAGTCCGATTCCAGTGTCTGGAAATTTACCCATTTGCTGGGTGTTAACGAGAAAATCAGGAGGCTGAATGCTGATGGAATTTCCATAAAGGATGGAAAGGTACAGAACTTTGAAAGTCTGTGCTTCAACGACTTTAAAACAGATTTCCCACTGAATGCCATGCGCCAGCAACAGATAAGAATAGGTGAACTTGTGGATCTAAGGGACCATGGTTTGCAGGAAAATGTGGGGGCAATTGATGTATCCTATGATGACTATAATGGATATGGCTCCTTTGTTTATTCGGAAGATGGGAGGATTGAGATCAGGAATTGCATATTGCCTGTAAGATTTCCATATATTCCTGGATACCTTGCATTCAGGGAATATCGTTTCATAGAGGAGTTATGCCGTGGATTCAGGGGAACCATGCTTGTTGACGGGAATGGGTATCTTCACCCCAGAAGGGTTGGGCTTGCCTCACTGGCTGGAGTTCTTCTCGGGGTTCAGACTATAGGTGTTGCCAAATCACTGATGTTCGGAAATGTTCGTGACGGTTGGGTATATTCAGGGGAGGAGAGGATCGGGTATATGTTCAATAAGAACACCATAGTCAGCGCTGGGCATATGACAGGTCTTGAACAATCGGTTAAGTTTGTGAAGTCCCTGAACAATGGGAGTTATCCTCAGATGTTGAGAATTGCACATGATTCAACAGTAAAATTAAGGACAGGAAATACCCATTCAATAGGTTCAGTCAGAGAAAATATGGCTCTTTAGATCTGTCGGGGAATGCCAGTCTTATTATAATTGCAATCCTGCCATGTAGATTCTATTATATCCATGGAGATTTTCCTTAAGAATTCAATCAAGTTTTAATAATGCCTGCGATCTTATGACCATTGCTTAATTCTGGACTGAAATCGTACAGTGTGTTCGGGAGATACCAGGCAATTCTTGCAGGACTTGGATATTTTCTTGATGGTTACAATATCACAGTCATTGCGGTATTCACTTATATTCTGGCAACTTACCACATATTTCCATATAACGATCTGCAGATTGGGCTTGTGAGTGGATCAGCCCTCCTTGGTGCTGGTATAGGATCATCAGTGTTCGGCCATTATTCTGACAGATTTGGAAGGAAACGCCTCTTTCTGGCATATCTGACACCTTTTGTAATATTCCCTGTAATCTTAGGATTCACGCAGAATATGGCTGAGGTTATCATCCTCAGAGCTCTGCTGGGAGTCAGCATAGGGGCTGATTATGCCATAGGGCCAGTATACTCCATGGAGATGTCTGCCGAAAATAAGCGAGGGAGTGAGAATGGATTCATATGGGCATTCTGGAGCCTTGGGGCAAGTGCGGCGTTTGCCATTGGTTTTGTTTCCCTTGCAATTTTAGGTACTGTTGCTTGGAGGATTTCCTTTGCTGTAGTTGCAATCCCCGCGTTCATCCTGATAATCATGAAATTACGCATGCCTGAATCCACAAACTGGCTGAAATCAGAGACCATAAATGGGAATCGGCCGAAGGGAAATGCTGAGTCAGGGATTGTGTTTCATTCAAACTCCCATGCGATAAGTGAACTCTTCAGAGGTGAACTTGGAAAGAGAACCGCACTGGTCTGGATACCTTGGATACTCCTTGATGTGGGGTCTTATGGATTCGGTCTCTATGGGCCAATAATAATAGGGTCTCTGGGGTTCAGTGGTTCCAGTTCCTTCCTTCTGACATCAATACTGTACATGGTTGCATTTATGTGTGCCATCGCATCAACGCAATGGACCGACCGATTTGGAAGAAAAATTACCCAGGCATTCGGCTTCGGCTTCATGGGACTTGGACTTGGTTTCCTTGTCCTGACATCCTTATCCGTGGGAATTATTGGAATAATTCTGTCATTTTCAGGGCTTGCACTCTGGTATGGAATGGAAAATATGGGCCCGGCAAACACATTGAAAATCTATGCAATTGAGATGTCCCCCACAAGGCTGCGATCCACTTCTATGGGCGCAGCAACATCTGTGACCCGATTTGTTTCCTTTCTAAGTGCCTTCGAATTTCCATTTCTCCTTGAATACATAGGGGAAAGGGGATTTTTCATATTTCTCATAATCTTCATGGTTGCGGCCCTTTTATTCACCCTTGGAGTGGTGCCGGAAACGAGAGACCTGACACTGGATGAGATTTCAAGTTCCAGATACAGTAAAGGAAAGCTCAGCAGATGAACTAACAATGAAATTCCATTACACATGGAAGCTCATATTACATTGAAGTTTCAAATGCCTGCTTATTATACAATTTATATTCAAACGAAATATACGCACACATATCCGATCACAAACTCTTCGGGACGGAAAACCTTGTTCTCCTTACTACTCTGACTCTTGTGTTTACCGGTTACAGCGCAGCTTATCTTTTCACGTCACTTTTACTGCTACAGGAGAAGAATTCCCCGCTTGTTTTCGTGGGAGCTATTTATCTGATCACCGGAGCTGTTGACATTGCACTTCAGACCATTGGAGGCCGACTTTCGGATATCCTTGGTACAAAGACAGTAACCATATCAGGGCTGATTGGAACTCTAGTCCTTTATCTGATGCTGATGTTTTCAGTGGAATTCAACCTTCAAACCGGATACTATCTTATTGAATTCCCGGTGTTGAGCCTCTTCATCGGTCTCTTTCTGATGGCACTTTCCTCCCACGTTTCAGATCGGGAAGTCTCTCAGATGGCGGATGGCATGTCCCTGCTCTACGTAGGAGGGAACTTCGGGTATACACTGGGGCCCATACTAGGTGGGATTATTGTTACCTTTTCAGGATATGTATCGCTTTTTTTCCTCGGATTTATAGTTTCCCTGGCCAGCATCTTTGTAATATTTTATGGAATAAAACAGAATCCGAAGTTTGCCACCAGACTTTCTGAGCCTAGATCTTTTAACAAAAGGAAATACAGACTTAAGCCGGGAGTCATGATGCTTTTAGTTTTGATCTTCATCTCCTGGTTTGCGATTGCATACCAGGCAATTCCTCTATCAACATTTGAATCGAAATTCCTGAATATTTCAAGCCTCGATATAGGAATTCTTCTTGGTACCAATGGAGCCCTGATAACAGTATTTCAATCGGTAATATCGAAGAAAATAGGAATTGAAAGAAACAGAAAACTGTACAGTGTTGCCTTTGGAAGTTTCATGATGGCTTTAGGATATGTGGTTGTCTCCTATGCCAGAACGTTTTCTGTACTTGAGATTGCCATAACCATCACAACATTTGGGGAGATAATGATTGCAGTACCTACCCAGGTGGTGTTGACCATGTTCTCTGGAAAGCACAATAGAGGGAGATACCAAGGCTACTACTTTGCAGCATCAAGATCAGGATCGTCAGTTTCTGTTTTCTTTGCCCTTGTAGTATTTTCATTACTTGGTGCTGAGTATATAAGGGGTTGGTATATTGTTGCAGTAATCTCTATTATTGCCGGCATATCATATGCACTTCTATCCAGAACCATTGAGACAGAATACAGTACAGAAATAGCCATAGAAAGTCGTATGTGATATCTGGAAGAACATCCTGATCTAAACCCTATAGGTACTTACATGCAAGTGAAAAGTGAAAAGGACACTTAATTGGAAAGGTAAATTTTGGCATTACATTTCTGGAAACTCAATGGACAGCTCAGAACAATTATTGCAATAGCTTGAGGTATTGAATATTTCCCATGTTCTTCGGGTCAGGGCTTGTTCATTGCCTGATGTTTAAATAAAATGGAATTTTTTAATATACTCTGGAATTATGTGGATGAACTAAGAGGGACCTCTTTTATAGTACAATCCAATTTTCCA
>JAJZKX010000165.1 GCA_021850745.1 Thermoplasmata archaeon | reverse complement strand
ATATTTTAAAAGCAGACCCAAATAAGTCATTCTCACCTTCGTTCCAAATCTAAATTAATAATATTCTACCACTAATATAATTATTTTCAAAAATCACAACTTTTTTTGATGTTATCTATATCCCCCCCATACCATATTGCGTTTAGGTTCTTTTCTTAGTGTCTAAATTTCAATCTTTCATTTATCCTCTAACTCCTTCTGTTTTGAATAATGGGACTCTATAGGCTGTCGATAATGACCATGGATTTTCCGGTTATTCAGGATCAAACTCCCCCGTCGCTACCTAGCACAATTCCGCACTGCGCAATGGATCAGCGTGGGGAATTTTAAACCGGCGATCCCGGGGAATTTCCACCCTCCATAAATGGGGAAATTTGGTCCTGCGATTACACTTGTATGTAATTGCCTGATCTCCTCCTCTATTCCCGGAAGGCCATCAGCTATGAATAGCAATGTTTTTTCCACTCTCTATTGCCTCCTGGGTCGTTCCTGGAGCCATCCTTCTCTTTTTCATGCAATTTCTCGCGTGATCTATAACCCAGAACCTGATCTTTTCTTTACACAAAATTTGAGATATTATCTGCCTCATGAAAAGGGGGCAAAATGCATTGGAAAAAATATGGTAATTGTTTGTTGAGTTTAAGTCTAATGCCCGGATTTAACCTGTCCCAGTTCAACCCTCTTGTAGGCTATGTAGTAAGCCACCGCGAATATGATGTTAGGTATTGCTCCCAACAGTTTGTAGTTGTTTATCTTTGACTCCAAACTATCAGCAGCAGAAGTTATTTGATTGGCTGAGCTAAGAGTGGACAGCGAGTTTGTAAACGAGGTTATATCGGGCAGGATCAACATATATGTCGCTATTGAAACTGCAATAAGACCAACGTAGCCTACCATCAGCAACCTTTTTCCCAAGTTATCTTCAATCTGCCATGCAAGAAGAAGGTATGATATTGCAATGAACACGGACAACGCAACTGTTGCGATGAGATATGACGAAAATGCCCCACTTATCTGGCTCCCAAGTGCAGACTGACTTATATTGCCAAGTCTGTACTGATTGATTGCAGAAAATACCCCGCTGAGGATAAAAATACCAACTACTACCTCTGCAATAATCCCGATAATGAATATCAGCACTGCAAGCATCACGCTTGTCCTGTGCTTCTCTCCAAAAGCATTACGCCCCAGGATCATTAAAATTGCACCAACAAAAATTGCTAAATCGCCAAGATAGAGTATCAAAGGGATCCAGGATAGGAATATCCCAATTGTCATAAGCAGCAGACCGGTTCGAGTTCGGTCAACTTCCTTCTTCATTCTGGACTCTCCAATCTTCGCGTAGTATGAAGTCTCCGACGCGGGGATTCCTCCATCTTGTTTGGGAGTGGGTGCCGTATTGCTTTGTAGCCCGGCATGCCCAGTTTCAGCACCGGAAGAATGTGCAAGATTATTACCGCAATTGACGCACTTGACTGTTCCAGACTCATTGACAGTTCCACAACTGTTGCAAACTATGTTTTCCATAGAGAACAAAACATGAAATGGTGTGTTTAATTAAATGTGCCGATCAATGCAGATTGCGAAATGAAATATCCGTGGAGGGAACTGCAGAGTAAGTGTCACTAAATCAATTTGATCCACGAAAAGATTGTACAATGTGCTTGATCTGAATTCCGGAGAATGGTCATCTCCCTTATGGTGTTTGCCGGACTAGATATCATCACACAGAATACTGGGTTAAAATAAAATTTGCAGATGAGTACACAATAATCCTGAAAGAAGATTCAACACTATGAGTATGACTGAAAGATTGCCAATTTGTGCCACTGCACACACATCCCATGAACCTGGAGAATCCAGACTGCAGATTCATTCTCCCAAGGTTCTGTTTCATCCCGGCCAAATCTCCTTGCTCAGAAAGGGCGGGGATTTTGTTGATAGGGGCGATTATTATTCGGTGACCTGTGACCAAACACAGGGATCAAACCTTAACACAATATCCAGGATAATGGACATTAAGTCTGTTATCTGCACTCAAACCCTTCTCCATGGCGGTTGAATCAATATCATCCTGAGATTTCAACACTCTGCCACAAAAGGAACTTAACCTTACGTCGAAGCATTTAGTCGAGAAGAAAGGGAAGACGAGAATTTCATATCTGGGCTATTCAACGGGTATTCAATCAATCCCAGATTGCGTGAATGAAAGGTCACAAATTGAAATGGTGAGATATTCCTTAAATTCAGCCTTTCGCGAAGGTCCACCCCTTTTGTTTCAAGCTCCAGAAAGGACCGGACATGATCATGGAAACTGGAATGAGCCAATTCAGTGACCGTGAAACGAGGACAATGATTTATATAAACCACAGGATGGAACCGGATTCCGGGGATGCCTCATGAAATCCTGCGTTGAATCAGCGTTGTTGTGCATAAGCATGTTTACCAAGTTCGTGGAAGGCAGACCAGAGCAAACAACCATACTCCCCGAGATTCAGGTTAAGGGTATTGTTGGTGCATTCTATCAAGACTCTTGGTAAATAACTGGCAGAATGCCAGTACTGGAAAATAGATCCCGGCTCAGGAAAGATTTGTGGAACTTGATGCAATACTTCTTCACGGCATCGATTCTTCAGGTACGCGTACTTGTTACAGAATCATTCATTGTGGAGTGACCCCTGTCCATTTATCAAATCATATAGCAAGCTCGGAATTCCCGTGCTGTCGTCATCAACATCCAGTTTCGCTCTCAATTCAGCAGGATCAACATGGAACTTCAGGTACATCAAATGTGCCTGCACACACTTCACCAGCGACGCCAAAAGTTTCGGCACAGTATCAGAGAAATCAGGGTTCAATTTCAAGATTATCAATTGGGCCATGTCACCCGAAGTTGAAAATGAAAGGATCTGGCCTGCGGACTGGGCAAGGAAATTCACAAAGGGAACGCGGGAAGGTTCAGAGCCGCCCTTTGTTGATAGGTTCTCAACTATCTCTGTTTCACCGGTTAGTGTGTGCTTGACCATTTTTGCCGCCTTTACCCAGGCCCTGTAGAAATCATCTGCATTGAGTTCATCTGTCTCAATGAGCTTATCCAGACACCTGATCGCATTTGGAACATCCCCTGCCAAAAGGTAAGACACTGAACCAAGAAAATGAAAATAAGGCAGAAAAGTGTCTCCGGGGCTGTAATCAAACAGGTACGCGGTAAGCCCATCTGGTAAACCCTTGATTTTCCTGAACAATTCAGCAGTGGCTCCCATTCCATTCATAATTAGAACCTGCTCTTCCTCATCTGGGCTGGAAAACTTGCATGCAAGTTCTATAAATTTATCTATGCCTTCAAGGTCTATGTCCAGGAGCATATTTCTAACAGTTGACCTGTACAACTCATATTTCATGCCACGGTTTCCAGTAACCTCAAGGATTTCTTCCTGTATACCAAGGAATGAGTTTGCCTCTTCGATCATGCCAAGCATATAGTAAACTTCACTTAGCGATGAAATCGCGAACGATCGCACTGCGACGTCTCCAATGGAGTATGATATCCTGATTGTCTCAAGATAGTCTGAAATCTCCAGATCATACTGTCCCCGTGTATCATGGATAAATCCACGATTCACGAGGTTGTACATCAACTGTGTCTTAAGGCCATGCTCCTTGGAAACCTCGATGCTCTTGTTGTAGCTCTCGAGCCCCTTTTCCATTTCTCCGATGATCAGGTAATTGTTTCCAAGCAGTGTCAGCGCCTTTCCAACAAGGTCATAATACTCATTCTTCATGCTCTCTTCAAAGAGTTCCTGAGCAAGCTTCATGGATTCCTCAGACTTACCCGTGTTGAGACACACCTCGCTCATTATCGCAGTCGCATCGGAGTGGTTCCTGGAACTTATTCCGGGGTCCTCAAGAACAGATCTTGCCATTGTTTCGGACTGATCATATCTTCCCTGAAGATTGTAGATCAGGCCCAGAAGGATCCTGTGCTGTATTGATTGTGGGCCGTCAATCCTGATGTTTTCAAGAGTGGAAGCGGCCTTGGCAGCATATCCAAGGTAGTATAGATGAGCTCCATGCACAAGTTCCAGGTCGTTAAGGAGACCTGAGTCCGGCATCTTCTCCTGGACAAGGTTCTTCAAACGTTGCAATTGGTCATCTGAGTTCAGGGACCTGATAAGGGAGATTCCCTGCTCATTTATGATCGCAGCCGCTATTTCATGGTCTCCATTAACGACAAAACTTATCAGCCGTATGTGAAGTGGCAACTCATCGAAATCAGGATTGTTCTTTGCATTCATGAAAACTTGATCATTCACTTCAGGTCGATCCAGTCCCATGTAGTGCCTGTAGAAACTCACACTTGCGAAACTCACCGTGCTGCCAGCCAGACGGATCAACCCTTTCCGCTCCAGGTCAAGAATGAGATCGGAAGTGTGGTATTCGGTTTCAGGAAGGAGAACTTTCAATGTCACGACACCAGTTGATCCGGAATCAAGCACCATGATATCCAATATCAGCAGCCCATTTTCCGGAAGCGCCTTGATGACACTATTGTAATAATCATCCACCGTGGGTGGAACCGGGAGGAACCTGTATACCGCCTGATTCAGCTCCTTGCTGGAATTGATTATTCCAAGGGAGGTAAAGTATTCAAAAGCATGCTCAATCAGCCATATGTTCCCGGAGCACATCTCGTAGACGTCATTCACGAAATCCGCTGTCACCTTGTAGCCACGCTTTCTTGATAGAAAACCAACATCTTCTTTATCGAGGCCACCTAGTTCTATAACAGTGACATTCTTCGCGTCCCTCAGAAGTGAAATGAAGAAGTCATAGTTTGACCTACTGCTCGCGTCATATGTTACAGTACCAATTATCAATATGTTTCCTCTGAAAGTCTTTTCCGAAAGTTTGAGGAAGAGATCCCTGTTCTGATCCCCGAAGCGATCCAAGTTCTCCATGATTATTGCAGTGCTCTGGGGATAGCTCGACTGGATAAGTTCCTCGAATCCTGAAAGGATTTCTTCCGGTTGTTCTTTCCCTTATGACAGTCAGTGG
>JAJZKX010000164.1 GCA_021850745.1 Thermoplasmata archaeon | reverse complement strand
GGGGATTTCCCGGTATTCATTGTTTCAGTTTCTCTGCATAACGATGGCATTAAATTCACTGATGTAGCCATAGCACTTGGGGGAGTGGGAGAAACAGCAGTCAGGGCAAGCGAATGCGAATCACTCATGAGGGGAAAAGAAAGCATTACAGGTGAGGATATTCGGGAAGTTTCAAGACTGATCACTGATAGGTACGATCCTCCCGTCTCTGCAGAGCTATCTCCCGATTATACACGCGAAATGCTATCTGTTTACACCGGGAAGGCATTGAGAAACGCAGTGCAGATGGTAACCGGGTGATATGAAAATGGAAGCACAGACTTTTGAATTGAAGTTCAAACTAAATGGAAAAGAAGTTAACGCCCTGGTGGACACAAGGGAAACGTTGCTGGATGTCATAAGGGATACTTTTGGCCTTACCGGGGCAAAGAAAGGGTGCGATGAAGCGGCCTGCGGAGCCTGTTCAGTTCTATTCAACGGGCACGCAGTATGCTCTTGCACAATGCTCGCAGCGGAAGCTCACGGCGGGAGCATTGTAACGGTCGAGGGCCTTTCAGTGAATGGAGAACCTGCCTCTCTGCAAAAAGCATTCATGGAAAGTGATGCCCTTCAGTGCGGTTTCTGCACGTCTGGCCAGATAATAGCCGCGGCTTCCCTTCTAGATAATGCTGATAGGGAACTGGATGACAATGAGATAAGGGAAGGCATGTCGGGAAATGTATGCAGGTGCGGTGCTTACAACAAAATATTACATGCAGTATCCGAGACCAGTCGCAAGAGGAAGGCGAAGTAATGGAAGCCGTTATGGAGAGGCAGCGTGAAAAACCCCATGTATCAGAGCCCAGGATCGATGCAAGGGAACGTGCAATGGGCCTGGCAAAGTACACAGCTGACTGGCAAGTGAAGGACATGCTTTATGCTAGAATATTTACTAGCACAGCCCCTCATGGCTTTGTCAAGGGCATCGACTCCTCGGAGGCTGCAAAAACCCCGGGATTTGTGGATATCGTCTCATGCCTGGATGACAGCACAGTGTGGCAGGCAGGTGAACGGGAACACGAGAGGAGGGTATTTGCGGATCACGTCAGGTTTGTGGGGGATTGCATCGGGGCTGTAACGGCAACAACAAGAATTGCTGCAAGGAAGGCTGCATCGCTTGTAGGCGTGCAGTATGAGGAACTGCCCGCATCCTTTACTATTGAGTCAACACTTGGAAACTCACAACTGAAGATATGGGATAACGGAAATTTCCTTGGCCCACTGAAGTTTGAATACGGTGATTCTGAAGAAGAATTCAGTAAATCCCAGGTAGTACTGGAAAGGCACTATTCAACTTCGAGGCTTCACAATGTCCCGCTCGAGCCTGCAATATCCCTTGCGTGGTGGGACGGTGACAATCTCACGGTTGTTGCTGCTACCCAGAGTGTACACGGGTGCAGGAACGGCATAGCAAAGGATCTTGGCCTTGAACCGGAAAAAGTGAGGGTGATTGGATACTACAAGGGAGGCGGTTTCGGCAACAAGATCAACTCAATGAATTACGACCTCATTGCAGCAATATGCTCCAGAAGAACTGGGAAACCGGTCATGGTGGAATACAGCAGGGAGGATGAATTCATCAATGTCCATGGAAGATGGTCCACTGACCAGGACCTTAGAATGGCAGCGGACAGGGACGGAAAGATCAATGCAGTCGAGGTAAAGGCCAAATGTGATATAGGTGCATACACACGTCACATTAAGCGTGGGCACTTCATTGAGGGGCCAGAGCATTATTATTCGACGGAAGCCTGGAATGCCGAAATCTACGGGGTCTATACGAATACCCCTGCAACGGGCCACATGCGTGCCCCTCCAGGCCCACAATCTGCATTTTCTGTTGAATCCATGGTTGATGAACTTGCCCACGAACTAGACATAGATCCAGTGGATATACGGCTCAAGAATTTTATAAGGAATCCCCCCTCTGGAAGATTCACATCAAACGGATTTGAAGAATGTATAATCAAAGGAGCAGAGGAATTCGGCTGGAAACAGAGGTGGAAAAGGCCTGAAAAGCAAAGAAATAAAAGCGGAATAGCCACAGGAGTGGGCGTTGCAATCGGGTCATGGCATTCCGGGCTGGGGCATGGGGAAGCCATTGTGAGCGTTGACAGTTCGGGCACACTGGAAGTGAATACAGGAGTGGTAGATATAGGGACGGGAGCAAAGACCACTATGGCACTAATCGCCTCCGGAGAAGTCGGGATACCTTATGCGGATACAAGAGTTATTTGGGGTGACACAGAGACAAGCCCTTACTCCGTGGGGGAATCTGGAAGCAGGACCACAGGATTCACAGGCACAGCTGTCAGGGAAGCATCACGTCAGCTCAAGGCAGATCTTCTATTAATTGGAGAGAAGCTTCATGGGATTAGCAGTTCGAAACTTGAAATAAAGGAAGGAAATCTCATCCGCTCCGGAAATGGCAGTGTCCTATCCAGTGTCAGGGAATTAATGCAGGCTTCTGGAAATGGAAGGATAACAAAATCTGTTACCACTGAACCAACCCTGAAGGAGGGTGAGGAAAGATTCGTTTTTGCAGCCCATTTCGCAGAGGTTGCTGTGGATCTGGAAACCGGCGAAGTCAAGCTCACTGATTACCTCGCGTATCACGACTCCGGAGAGATTGTGAACAGGCTTACAGCTGAGAGCCAGGTACAGGGGGGGATAGTCATGGGAATTGGGATGGCACTTACAGAGAAGCTTCTCATATCGAAGACAGATGGTTCAATTGAGAATCCCAGCCTTTTGCTATACAGAATTCCTAACATGACCCAGATCCCGAAGATCAAGGTTTTCTTTACCGACACAGTTGACCCGTACGGACCAAAATCACTGGGTGAGATCCCCATAATCCCTGTTACTGCGGCAATTGGAAATGCAATTTTTAACGCCACCGGCGTCAGGTTAAGGAACCTGCCTTTCTCAAGGGAGGAGTTGCTTGGGGAATTGAAGGACAGGAAGTAGGCCTGGTTCGGTGCCAGGTGCCCCCCTTATAATTTTAAAAGGGTGGCACAATTTCCTGCTCCATTTCTCCTTTCCATAAGAATTCAAAGCAGCTGACAAAATTTTCTGGATTCCACGGTGAAACGATTTTAAGAGAGCAAAATTTTCTTTAGCTAAGGACACATTGCAAGCTATTACGAACAAAGGCAACAGTGTGAACATGGGAGGCAGGAATGAAAAGTCCGTCTCAAGGGTATTGCTTGAACAACTGTACAACTTGGGTGTAAAATACGCATTCATGAACTCCGGGACAGATTATGCCCCAATAATTGAGAGTCTTGCAGAAATGTCCATGGAAAATATTCCCCGGACCGAGGTTATCCTCGTACCCCACGAGGGCCCTGCCGTTGCAATGGCCATTGGCTATTACATGATTACACACACCCCGGCGGCAGTCATGGTGCATACTACGCCTGGGACCGCAAATTCACTCAACAATGTCCTGAACGCCCAATCCATGAACATTCCCCTCATGCTGTTCGCAGGAAGGACCCCAGTTACTGAGAAGGCAGTATTCGGAAGCAAGGAAATCCCTGTCCACTGGAACCAGGAACTGAGGGACCAGGGAACAATGCTTAGGCAGTTCACAAAATGGGACTGGGAACACCGGTTCGGGGAACAGATCGTAGAGGAACTTGCAAGAGCCTATGAAGTAGCCATGAGTGACCCCAAGGGTCCTGTATACATGACGCTTCCTAGAGAACGAATCTCAGAGAAAGCTCCGCCAGCTTCTCCTGTAAGGAAACCGAGCCCTGCGGAACCGGTTGTGCCATCAAATGAAACCATCCAGAAGGTGGCTAGCCTCATAACTGGTTCAAGGAAACCACTCATAATTACAAGCCAGTTAGGAAGGAATCTTGGGGCGCCTGAGGAATTGCTTAAACTGTCTGAATTCATGGCTATCCCGGTTGCACAGAATTTCTATTACATGAATTTTCCAACAACTTCACAGATGTTTGTGGGGCCAATCGGTGGCAAGCTTTTCAATGAGTACATGAAATCTGCAGACCTTCTGCTTGTGCTGGATGTGGACGTGCCATGGTTCCCAAACTCTGTTGAGCCGGATCCTGATGCAACCGTCATTCACCTTGATGTTGATCCCATGAAGGAAAGGATGCCTACCTGGGGATTCAGGGCTGATATTAGGATCAGGGCAGATGCACAAACAGCCCTGAAAATGCTGAACGGGGAAGTTGCCCTTAAACTTGCCAAATCCGTTGAAACCGGGAAAACCGTCAAAGAAAGGAGGTCCAGGGTAAGCAGTGACCATGAAGCAATGATGGCCTCATACATGAAAGAGGCGAAGGATCACAAGGATGACACTCCCATAGACCCAAGGTGGCTCTCCTACTGCATAGGAAGCATTCTGGATGACAGGAAGATAGTATTTACCGAAACTGTGAGATCGCCATTTTACGAATATGCGCCAATAAGCAGTTTTGGGAGAACTTTCAGCACTCCACCCTTCGGCGGGCTTGGCTGGTCCATGGGCGCTGCACTCGGGGCAAAACTTGCATCTCCGGATTCTGATGTTATAGTCCTTCTCGGGGATGGCTCCTATATGTACAATGAGCCCATAGCAAGCCACTTTGTATCCAGGGCAAGCAAGTTACCAATCATGACTGTGATTTACAACAATCATGCGTGGATGGCTTCAAGAGGGCCCGTAGCTAAAATGTACCCAGAAGGCAAGGCAGTGAAAACCCACAATTTCCCGGGCACAGTTCTAAGCCCTTCACCGGAGTTTGAGCATGTTGCACAGTCCTGCGGGGCATACACAATGCGAGTGGAAAAATCTGATGACGTTATGCCTGCACTTGAGGATTCACTTGATCACATGCATGAAAAGGAAAACCAGGTCCTTCTCAATGTCATACTGAAGCACCCATGATTTCTATATCGGGCCATTTATGGGCCCTAACTTTCAACATCCTGTTTTGAAACACGCATTGGAAGTTGAATAAGCCATTGAATTGGGACAAAAACCTATGGGAAAAAATTCTATGTTTATAAAT
>JAJZKX010000163.1 GCA_021850745.1 Thermoplasmata archaeon | reverse complement strand
GCCGAATGGAGCAAGAAACAGGGAAACTGGCAGTGACCCCCAGAATCCGTTTGATGGCAGTGCCTGCATTATTGCAAAGTAACCAAACAGCAAGATCATGGAAACCCGAACAGTTTTTTCTATGCTGGCTGAGTAACTGTTCCTTATCGACAGGATAAGGATGAATGAAGCGAGCGCATATATGAGGGCGGAACCAGGAGAGCCGGTGAGCATTGTTGCAGAAGGTGACAATATTCCGCCGAATCCCTCTCCAAAAGTCCATATCAGAAGACTCCAGATAAGAGCAAGTATCAGCGAAAGAACCAGGACCGGTCCCTTCCTGAATATGAGGATGAGAGCCCCCAGGTACACCTGGATCAGGGAGGCAATAAGATCAAACACTGGCGGGTTTATGTTCCAGACGTTTATGGCATAACGTGTGAGAGAGTCCACGATTGGTGAAGAGCCCAGCAGCGGGATAAGAACAAGTTCATCGAATAGTGTGATAAGCCCGGGCTGCATTTGCAGCACTCCGTCAAAAATCCAAAGTACTCCAAAAGAGATTCTCAGGAATTTCCTGTAGGGCATCTCCACAAAATTCCTATCAGTGTCGATCAGGTGCCTCAGATAAACAGGAATTGTGAGTGGAACCAGTGCCAGCAGAAAAGCCTCATAGTAAAGGTAGTAACTGTCCATACTGATCACAGGAATTGAAGCATAGAAATTCAGCTCGTAATAGAAGAGAAGACCCACAGCAGTGGCTCCGGCAGCAAGTATGAGAAATACTGCTGAATTCCTGAAAAATGCCCTCACGGGAACTGATCCATGGTTGCGATAAAGAATTATCGGCAGTGGTTGGCATCTGCAAACGTGGTGTTAGCTCCGCTGGCTCAGTCAGTGCCAGGGCCTCTTCCGGATCTGGTGAATCGCCTCTTGAAATAATAGATCAGGAGACCCACGGCAAGAGCGACCAGGGATATTACCTGGTGGTCGCTTCCTGTGTCCCTTTCCGACACTTTTCCCGGCTCAAAACCGCACCTGGTTATCGCTTTCCATCCCCTCCTCCATGATTGCGAATCAGGGGCAGGAGCTGTGCGTTGAGCAGGCATGATGGATCCGGCTGCATTATGTCTCCTGTGTAAGCGTAGGATCTCGCTCTTGAGCCCCCGCATATTGTGGAATAGAAACAGATGTCACAGCGACCATTCTCATTTTCCCCAATGACCCTGAAGTCATTTTCCAGGTACCCTGAGAGCTCTTCTCTGAATGGAATGTTCCGGATGCTTCCGAGAGATACCGGCAGAAATCCGCTGGGATATACCTCTCCCTCCGATGATAGAAAAAGTGTTCTGCCTCTTGGAGAAACTGGTTCTCCCGGATGGTCAGAATCCAGTACAGGTATTCCGCTTGAGGCTACAAGATAGTTAAACAGGTTTCCCTTCCTAACGGAAGAGCATGAAATAGCTAGAATTCTGCTGAATTGCGGTGCCTCCACCGTCCTCACAGACCTGAAGTATTTCCTTATGTGAGCAAGCCAGTGGAGAACATCCTCGACCTGCTCGGCTTCCAGATCATTCATTACCCTGCCCCTGCCGGTGTTTATCAGGAAAAAGAGTTCCCATACTTCCACGCCAAGTTCCCTTATCCTCGTGAATACGTGTGGAAGATCCATGATGTTTTCAAGCGCAACAAGGGTGTTTACCTGAACCGGGACACCCAATGATTTCGCCTCCCTGATAATCCTTACAGCGTTGGAAAAAGATCCACGGGAACCCCTGATTCTGTCATGAATATCCTGAAGACCGTCGATACTGGTCGAGATTGAGGCTGCCCCATGATTCCTGGCTCTCTCAAGGAACCCCAGATCAGTGTATTCTGAAGGAGACGGGCTGAGCGAAAATGAGAGCCCGAGATTCCTCGTCATTGACATGAATTCATCCAGGTCCCTCACAAGAGCAATATTCCCTCCTGTGTATATGACATGGAGTTTCCTTCTGGATCGCATGACCAGTTCTTCAAGGAAGCCTCTTACCTGGTCAACGGTGAGTTCGTCCTGCAGGATTTCAAGTCCTGCAGATGCCCTGCAGTGCACGCAAGCAAGGTCGCACCTCTTAGTCAGTTCCACAAAGACCAGCGCGGGTGGCCCACCTTGATGGGCATTTACCACGTTTCCACTACTCAAACAATTCTATTATACGACATCCCTCACATATCAGGGATGGCTCTTAAATTATGGACTCCAAGAGTCTTGCCATAATGGTTCCAGTCAAGAACGCGAGAAACCGGACCCAAAACCCATCCAACGCGGCTACATCATTTATTGCAGAGATCGTGAACATGCGGTTTTCCGCATTGTTATAATACGCCTGTGTAATATCACAGGTGATCTGAATGGTCCAGCGAGAATCCATCCTTGATGTTCTGCCCGGCAGCAGGTTGTTCCTTCTGGGAAACGAGGCAATAGCCAGGGGGGCAATCGAAGCTGGGGTTGGTTTTGTTGCAACATACCCGGGTACTCCATCCAGTGAAGTTGGCGATGCACTCTCGAGGATCTCATCTGAAGGGGGCTTTTACTTTGAGTTCTCGGTGAACGAGAAAGTTGCAACTGAAATGGCTTACGCTGCCTCAATCTCAGGGATCAGGTCATTTGTCTTCATGAAACATGTGGGCATGAATGTTGCAGCGGATGCCATTATGTCCATTGCATACGCAGGTACGGGGGCAGGCATGGTGATCATGACCGCTGACGATCCCTCCATGTACTCCTCCCAGAATGAACAGGACAACAGGCATTATGCTGAATTATCGCACCTGCCAATGTACGAACCGTCGAACCCACAGGAAGCCAAGAACTGCGTGGTTGAGGCTTTCAATCTGTCAGAGAAGCTCAAGGTACCGGTAATCCTGAGAACAACAACCAGGGTCAGCCATCAGAGGGGAGTGGTGACTGTCGGGGATCGGCCAATCCCTGTAACCAAGGGCAGGTTCAGGAAGGGAGAGGAAAAGTTCCTCACACTGCCGTCCAGTTCAGTTCACCTGAGAAAGGAGCTGGATTCCAAGATGGAAGAGGCCCTTGCCTATTCGAACCAAACCCCAATGAATCGTGTGGAGGGCAATGGTAGATCCACCATAGGCTTTATCACCTCTGGAGAGGCGTATAACTGCCTTTCAGACGTGATAGCTGAGCATTCCATAGTGGCAGACGTTTTCAAGCTCTCGTTTACGAACCCCCTCCCTATGGAAAAACTCAGGGAGTTCCTTTCAAGCCATGACTCTGTGTTTATTGTTGAGGAGCTTGACCCATATCTCGAGAAAAACGCAAGGGAGATTGCCCAGATGCATTCACTGAGAACAGTGATCCATGGTAAAATGGATGGAATCTTTCCCCTTGCATATGAATATACCCCGGATATAGTGGCCAGATCACTTTCTGGAGCGCTTGGCATAAGAGTTCAGGAAAGAGAGAACCTTGACGCGGGATCTGCCCTCCCGCCAAGGCCACCGGTTCTCTGTCCTGGATGCCCTCATAGGGCAACTTACTTCGTTGTAAACAGGGCGGTGAAGATGTCGGGAATGAGTGATGTTGTCTATTCTTCCGACATAGGATGCTATTCTCTTGGGGCTTATGAGCCGTTCAATGAGGCTGACGTAATGCTGGAGATGGGATCCTCCATTGGTGTTGGCAGCGGTTTATCAAAGGCTACGGGAAAGAGGGTGATATCATTTATTGGCGATTCCACGTTCTTCCACGCTGGTCTGCCTCCCCTGATCAATGCTATCAGGAACGGGTCCAGACTGACCGTGGTCGTGATGGATAACGGCACAACCGCGATGACCGGCCAGCAGATCAACCCCGGTGTAGAACGGAACGGAATGGGAGAGGAGTCGAGACCAATACTTATTGAGAATGTGGTGAAATCTCTTGGCATAACTGATGTCTTTGTTGCAGACCCTTACGACTTGAGGGGTTTTCTTCCAGTCGTTATCAGGGCACTCAAGACCGATGGTGTCTCTGTAATTGTCTCAAGGCGTGAATGTGCAATTCTTGTGGACAGGAGGAACAGGAAAGCTGGAACGGAAGAGGTATTTGTGGTTGACCAGGATAAATGCGGGCTATGCATGAATTGTGTCGAGAATTTCTCTTGCCCTGCAATCTCAATAGTGGAGGGTAGAGTGACGATTGATCCGGACCTCTGCGATGGTTGCGGTGTCTGCTCAAACACGATGGTTTGCCCGTTCGGGGCAATCTCGAAGGATGGTGGAAATGGAAGTTAACATCGTTATCGCCGGGGTAGGAGGACAGGGAGTCGTAACTGCCGGTACACTGATCTCGGAGGCTGCCTCACTGGCTGGCATGAATGTTGTTATGTCCGAGATACATGGAATGTCGCAGAGAGGTGGTTCAGTATCAGTGGAGGTGAGACTGGGAGATGTCAGGAGCCCAATGGTATCAAAGGGGAAAGCAGATCTTATCCTGGGCCTGGAGGAGATAGAGACGATAAGGGCGCTGAACAAGGCGTCAAGAGACACTCTCGTGATAATGAGCACCGAGAAGCTGACCCCGATTTACCTGAGCATGAGAAGGCAGGAGTACCCGGAACTGAGTTCAGTCGGCGAGAACCTCGGAAAACTGAATAGATTTCACAGGATTGATGCGGTAAGGCTTGCAAGGGAATGCGGAGACGAGAGAGTTGCAGGGACCGTGATGATAGGTGCTGCAATTGCAGGACGCGCACTTCCCTTTGGAAAGGAAGTGGTGCTGGACGCACTGGCTGACAGGTTTTCCGGCCATGTCCTTGAGGCGAATTCCAGGGCCCTTTCAGTTGGATTCGGTGAAATAGAAGTTCATTAGGAAAAATGGTATGGCACGCAACACACCCTAGTCGCCTGAATAGCGCTTGAACCAGAGACATTTCCTCTGTTGATGAATCAAACAGGAAAAGCTTGAGTCGAGCAGAGAGTGTTGAAAGTCATCGGCGTGAAATTGTTATGAGAAGTGGGAACCTGCGCAATTCAAGGAATTCGCCGTTGTATCGGTTGTGATAAGCGTTGCCGCCCTCTATGAATATTTTGAGGCCCCGATTAACGGTTAGCCTGTGCCATTCTGGAACAGGGCTATGGCAGGGCCC
>JAJZKX010000162.1 GCA_021850745.1 Thermoplasmata archaeon | reverse complement strand
GAATAGCAAAGAGACTCTAAAAGCAATTGGAATAATTTCCCTGGGTATCTTCATACTTGTTTTTTTCCAGTATTTTCTGTATCCTAGAGTAGAGACAGTCTATCCGTTCCTTAAGACATATGATCGATACATCAAGGATGCAATTGCTGCTTCTGTGATCTTCGGGTTCGCTTTCTTAATACTGCGCGGCATCAGGCAGACAATAGAAATTACATCACAGAAAAGGACGAAGCGCAATATCCGGGGGGTCTACACAATTCTCAGGGCCGTTGTATACGGCATCGCCATAGCAGTATTTCTAGAATACATCGGAGTCAGCCTTACAGGGGCACTGATTGGCGGCACCGTTGGCGGCCTTATTCTATCGTTTGCCCTTCAGAATACGGTATCCAGCCTGTTGTCGGGGTTACTTCTTGCCAGTGCAGGGATTGTCAAACCGAAGGACAAAGTTTCCTACTTTTCATGGCTGTTCGATAACCCGGTAATGGGAGAGGTTGTTGATGTCAAGCTGCTGACTGTCCAGGTGAAAGACATTGATGGTTATGTTGTGGAACTCCCTAATACAGCCCTTCTCTCACAGTCTGAGTTCAAGATACTGGGCTACAATGCAAACATAAGGGCAACAGTTTCTGCTGCTCTCCCGGTTGATGCCCAGATCAGGGGAATTATAGATATTGCAAGGGAAAGGATAGAAAAGAGGAAAGACGACATTGGCCTAGTTAATTTCCAGATGTTCTTCTTTGCCAAGGCATTCAATTCAAACACAGTAAAAGTGCTAATAGATTTCAGGAGAATGGATGATTACAATTCGATTGCCCACGCCATAAACGTGGCTCTGGAGGAAGGTTACTGGGAAATGAAAAACAGGGCGCCTCAGGGCAATAACATAATTATGGGCTTTCCGGTGGATGTCCCCATCAAGGACATTATGAAGGAGGGTGACAACCTGCTTGGCCAGAAATTGGGTGAGGCGGGCATCCTTGAATTCAAAAGTTTCTTTTTCACCAAGACCTACCTTACCAACAGCATCAAGGTTACCTTCAAACTTCAGAGGGGAACTTCTTACGATGGTGTGGCCGATGCCATAAACAAATCATATGAGGAAGCCTACCTGAACCTCAAGAATAAAATAAATACGGGCCAGTAAGGGCCCATGATTAATTCTTTCGCAATATGGCTATTTCTGGTAGGTTGCTTTGTTAATTACGACTTTTGAAACCGGCCTGTCTCCACGGTCTCTCTTAACCTTGCTGATCTTGTCTGCAACATCCATCCCTTCCACCACTTTCCCGAAGACAGGATGTTTTGAATCGAGATAGTGGTTGTCCACGACATTAATGAAGAACTGTGAACCGCCAGTATTTGGCCCTGCATTAGCCATGGAAATGGTGCCTCTTGAATTCCGATTGTTCTTTGTGAATTCATCCTTTATGTTATATCCGGGCCCACCCATGCCTGTGCCAGTGGGATCTCCTCCCTGTATCATGAAATCCGGTATGACCCTGTGGAAAATCACTCCGTTGTAAAATCCCTGTTCCACAAGTTTCCTGAAATTGCCCGCAGTAACGGGCATTTCCTTTTCAAAGAGCTCGATCTTGATGTTTCCCATGTTTGTCTCAAGTGTGACATGCGACATTGTGATCTGGCAATAATAGGTTCAAGGTATCTAAATTCTATTCTTTCCCTTAAAAAATGTGTGTTTGTTGTTCAGTCAACAAACAGTGGATTCTTTTCCCTGACAAAATTTCCAGTTTGAAGGTCTTGCACAGCCTCATTAATCTGTTCCCTGGAATTCATGACTATGGGGCCGTGCCACCAGATGGGCTCATTGAGTGGCTTTCCCGACAGCAATATAAATCTGAGATGAGAATCATCAGTATGCACTCTAACGTGATCTCCTTCCTGAGAGTACACCAATGCCTGCCCCGGGAAATATGAATTGCTGCCATTAGAGTCAAAATGGCCGTTTCCCCCTACCACATAAAGCATGGAAGTATAACCGGCCTTAACTGGAAAGGTGAATTCTGATTCCTCCTTCAGGGAAATATCAAGGTACGTGGGGTCAACACCATATCCCCCTTTGAACGGCCCTTCATTGTTACCATATGAACCTGCTATGATCTTCACCCTGCCCCCTCCATCAGTTTCCACAACCGGTACACCATTTCCCTTAATGTCCCTGTAAGTCGGCATTGTCATCTTATGTTTGGCGGGGAGATTGATCCAAAGCTGTAAGCCAGATAAATTTGTAGGCAGCCCAACTGCCTTGAGCAACTCATCAGGGTCTGTCTCATCCAGTGGCCTGGGCATCTCCTGGTGGAAGATACCGCTTCCTGCGGTCATCCATTGCAGGTCATTGGTATGTATTACGCCCTTGTTACCCTCGCTGTCTTCATGCAACACCTTTCCTGAAAGCAGGTAGGTCACTGTTTCTATACCCCTATGGGGGTGCCAGGGGAAACCCTTTATATAATCTTCAACCTTTGAAGAACCAAAGTGATCCAGCATCAGGAACGGATCCGTTATTTGGGCTGAAAGGTGCCCACCAAGTATCCGGTTGAGTTTTACTCCTGCTCCATCATAAGTTTCCTGGCCAGTAAATATGTGCATAATCTGTTTCTCGTGATTCATTTTTCACCTTTTGCATGGGATATTTGGAATTTTCCTGTGCTAACCTGCTGAGTAAATCCGCTTGGAATTTAGTTCAATCTCAGTTAGTCAGTTTCTCATGTAAAGTAGATATACTAATTACATTTATATCCTTTAAGAGGGAAAAGAGATATCTGATAACCATTAGGTAAGCACCAAAAATATGATAAGACACACAGAGCTTGATAAATGCCCAATAGTTTCAGCAATCAGGGAAATTGGCAGTGAATGGAACTTTATCCTAATAAGGTACCTCATGACAAGAAGCATGGGCTTCAATGAACTTCTTAGGGAAGCTAAGGGAATAAGTTCAAAGACCCTCTCCAACAACCTTAAAACACTTGCCAGCAGAGGGATCGTCAAACGTGATGTTGTTGCCACTCAACCGTTCAATGTCTCTTATTCTCTCACAGAGAAAGGGCTAGCATTGAAGGAAGTCCTAGATCTCCTTGGAAAATGGGGCAATAGGTGGACTTCCGTTTCAGAAAGAAATAACCATGAAATACAATGAATATATAATCCTAGAAATTAGACAGGATTTCTTCTTAGTGCCTTAAACTCACTCAGTGCTTCAGTTTTTCAAGCGTAATTTTGCCAAGTTCTTCCTGGTAGAATACTATTATATCATCTTCACTGGAAAGGTTCAACTGTGCCGCCACTTTTTTAGGCAGGGTTATTCTGTAAGAAGATCCCCTTGAGGAAATGTGAGTGACATCCAGTATTTTTCGGCCATTTTCTTGTGCCATTTATTCATTTATTTATAGTAATTATAATTAAGGAGACACTAAGATGTAAGGCATTCATATTTATATTTACAACACGATCTTGAAAGCCAATTCGGATTAACCTTTCGTTATGGCTAATATCTGGATTATTAAAATTAAAAACGATATAGATCTATACCTACTTTAAGGACAAATTTACCAAAGTGCATTGGCCGGAGAAATGACTGCTCCTTCTTTTTCATTAGGGAAATGAAGCCGAAACTGAAAGTGCCATCTTCCGGCCATTGAATGTATTTGTAGTTTTGAAAAGTACCTATTAATGAATTATGCTCCATTATGCAATTTAATACCATTATTGCATAAGTATAAGTTTAGATCAGTGCTCACTAACCTAAATGGGAACCTTTCACCCAAAAATATTCCTTCGGTCTCTGGAGGAGCAATTGCGGAAGGTTAAAGCACAGTACCTGGAGGCAAGAATGGAACCAAAATACTTTGAACTGCCTCCGGAGGAACTTCTGAAAAATTCATCAATGTGGTTTCTAAGCGTGGTACAGAACACTGTGCTGGAATCTGAAGGAATGACATTCCCTGCTCAGGATTTTATTCCCGACGAGTCAATTTCTCGCCAGAAAAACCCTCCATTCGGATTGCAGTATCCGTCACTTGTATGGTTCTTGTGCAATCTTGGAAGGCAAAGGCTGGAATATCTTTTCGGAGCCAGTTTCTGCAACAGGCTTGATGACATCAGGAAAGAGTTCAAAATTGATGGAGGTATCTTCAGTGTTTAGCAAAGAGGTCTTAGACTGCTGTTCGGTGATCAAGATAGCAAATCTCATGCCGAGGAAGCTGAATCTGGCTGATTCAAACTCAGTTGTGAGAGACGGATTCCTGTTTATAACAAGAGACAGTACTGGTTTGAAAGCCTACATGAACTTAGGGTTTGAACCTACCCAGGCAGAAAAAGACTCCCTCCACAACTTTCTTGCATCATGGGGCGGAGGTGAAAAATCAGACGTCCATAATACAATCCTGGAAATGGAGTTTCCAGGATTTGTAATTCCGTTTTACGAGCGCATAAATTCAATCCCCGGGTGCCGGGTTGATCCAAATGTATTCCACAGCAAGGGTGATGTTTACGTTAGCGTTGAATACCACAGGTCGGTTGCAAAAGAAGTCAATGACATAATTATAGATTTTCTAACCAAGGATCACATATTCTCTAAAAACTTCATCTATTCTGGCCCCCAACCCAAGGGACTCCCGTATCTGCTTGAGCTATATGCCAAGAATGGGAACAGCCTTGAGCAATTCCTGTTGGTGAGTACAGCTTGGAAATATCATCCCGAAGAAATTAGGAAGCAGAATGAGGGTGTGATGCAAAACTTAGGTAAATACGTCCCGAAAGAGTTTTCTGATGGCGGGAGCCAGAAGCTCATCTTTAAGACCGAGGTTCCCTCAATTAAAGGAAACGCAAAAAGTGAAGTGGTCAGCCAAGAAGACAATCTGGTGGAATTCCAGATTAAATCGAAATTCTTCATGGACTTTTCTAATGAAGTGATAAAACGCTATACCGGGCCAATTTTTCTTCAACTGGAAATAACTCTCGAAAAACAAATCTCATACTACATAGTGGAAAACAGCCTCCATATCCAGTTTCTCAAAGGAATCAGCGAAAATTGGAAGAGGCCTGCCAGATCTGACCATATAAATTACGTTGAGTCACTTGTAAGCCTCAATGATGCCTTAGA
>JAJZKX010000161.1 GCA_021850745.1 Thermoplasmata archaeon | reverse complement strand
GAAGGAATAGACTTCCTCAGATATTATGCTTTGAATTTGATTGAGAACCAGGGATTCATAAGGTTTACTGGCAAAGGATACGAGAACGAGGAAAGCATGAGTGTCATGAAGCCTTACGGAGTATTTGCTGTAATTGCCCCGTTCAACTTTTATGCAATAACTGTTGGAATGATGGCTGGACCTCTAACTGCAGGAAATGCCGTTGCATTCAAGCCTTCCAGCGATATCCCTCTTTCAGCATACCTGACTGTGAAATTCATGCATGAATCTGGCGTACCTAAGGAAGTACTTGCATTTCTTTCTGGTTCCGGTGGTATTGTGGGAAAGACACTGGTTGAAAACCCGAAGATTGGTGGTGTCGTATTTACAGGTTCAAGAGATGTCGGAATGGATATCTACCATCGGGCTACTCAGAAAATGCCAAAGCCAGTCATAACAGAAATGGGTGGAAAGGATGCAATAATTGTGACTGACAAATGCAGTATGAACAAGGCTGTGGAGGGTGTAGCCAGAGCTGCATTTGGATACGCTGGGCAGAAATGCAGTGCCTGTTCCCTTGTTTATGTGCAAGAAGGAATATATGATGAGTTCCTGAAAAAGCTGAAAGAAAGGACAGAGAAAATCAGGCCTGATGATCCGAGAAAGAAGGAAACTTTCCTTAACCCGGTGGTCAATAAGGACGCTTTTGAGAAGTTTAAACAGCTGAAGGAAAAGTTCACCAGGGATGGGAGACTGCTGACGGGAGGAAATGCACTGGACCGGGATGGATATTACGTGGAACCCACAATTGTTGCTGACCTTGACAAGGATTCATACATAGTGAAGAACGAACTTTTCCTTCCAGTTCTTGCAGTAAGAAAAGTGAAGAATCTCAAGCAGGCTGTAGAGGAGATAAACAGTTCTGAGTATGGCTTGACGGGAGGAATATTCACTGAAGACCCTGAAGAGATAAAATATTACTTTGAGAACGCTGATGTCGGTGTTGTATATGCCAACAGGGAAAGAGGGGGTTCCACAGGTGCAATGGTTGGATCGCAGCCATTCGTGGGATGGAAAATGAGTGGAAGCAGTGGAAAGGGAACCGGATCTTTCTATTATCTGCAGCAGTTCCTCAGAGAACAGTCTCAGACAATAGCACATTAAGGTTTTCCAGATCACCCTTATTTTTTAAAATTTCACCCAAGTCCAGTTTTTCCAGGGCTAAATCAATATACTGCCCCTTTATTTTTTCAATATCCAGGGGCTTTCCGATGATCTGTTGCATAGACGTCATAATTTCCGGGTTGAAATCACATGGGTGAATTCTGTTGAATTTTGAAAGATCTGTAGACACGTTCAGTGCACAGCCATGAAGGGTGGAAAATCCCCTGACAGCAAGCCCAATGGACGCAATCTTCCTTTTTCCTGCCCATATACCGGTCTCTTTTCCCAGACGCGGGTCTGCAGATATGCCCCAGGTGGAAAGCAATTCTATGCTGCATTCCTGGATTTTATTAATGAGGTTGAGAACGTTGATGTTACGTTCTTTCAGGTTTACCACATAATAAGTAACAAGCTGTCCTGGCCCGTGATAAGTTATTGATCCACCCCTCTCAACCCTGATCACGTCCAGGCCGTCTGTTTCCGGACCCGGGATCCAGTGAATTCCGGCAGTGTAAACATCAGGGTGTTCAACAACAATCATACAGTCTTCTATTCTTCCTTCGTTACGCAGATGGTTCAATTTTCTCTGGAAGACCAGTGTTTCTGTATAATCCATTTTACCCAGGTCGAGAATCATTATTGAGAATCGTAAAAGACTATTAAAGTTAGATTGTATGAATCTTGTAGACAAAGATAACACTAACATGGAAGATGGCTTATAAATACGGAATTAATATCATACCAGTGTAATTCGTATGCTTGATCAGACCAGCCTTACACAAATAATGATTCTTACTGAAATATTTGACGGAAATGAAAAACCCTCTGAAATATCCAGAAAAATAGGTATAACAATTCAGGGTGTACAGTACCACACTAAAATAATGAAAGAGAAAGATCTCATTGACACAAATGGAAAGATCACTGAAAAAGGCTTTGATTTCCTTTATTCCGGCCTGAGCAGTTTCAGAGATTTTGTAATGGAAAGCATGTTTAAGCTTGATAATGTCCTTGTCTGGGAGGCCATAGCCATGGAGGACCTGAAAGAAGGCGACATAGTGTGGCTTAAAATGAATAATGGGTACCTTTATGCAACTTTGGAGAAGTCGGAAGGGGCTTCGGGCACAGTCATGAAAAAAACTCAAGCAGGCGAAATAGCCGGTATATCCCAGGTCAAGGGAATAATAAACATGCAGCTTGGGACAGTCAGCATTATTGTTATTCCTGACGTAGAAAATATTATTGAAATGAAAGGGATAATAGAGAAGGTTGGAAATTTTCTGAAATCACACCCATCCGGAATCCTTGGAGTTCTGGGTGAGGAAGCATTGATAGTTGCAAAGAAGATGAGCATCGTACCCGAACTTCAATTTGCGCCTCTAGAATCAGCATTTGAAGCCTCAAACCGCGGGATTTCCACACATGTAATCATTTCGGACCGAAGGTTTCATTTTACTCTTCAGACCCTGAGAGAACTTCAGAGGAAAAACCCGAAAACTGAACTAAAAATCAACTATATTTAAATACTAAGGTACATAAATATATAATTATTTACATATTTTCTTAAATATTTATATGGTTCATTAGGACTTCCATATATTATGGAGATGTCAATATTTTATTAATTCCCCAACCGATTGTTAAATATTTAAATATAACATTTTAATACCATCTTTAGCAAAACATAGAGGTGTAAAAGATGGAGGACGATGAAAGTGGCCGTGGGAGTACAAATCTTGGCAGATCTTTATGGCGTGGATCCGGATGCAATATCCGAAGCTGAGAGACTATTCCCCATAATAGAAGGAGCAGTAAAGGAAGGAAAGCTGACGAAGATATCTTCGGATTATTACCAGTTTCAGCCGAAAGGTGCAAGCGGAATTGTACTTTTAGCTGAGTCTCATCTGTCTTTTCACACATGGCCGGAGCATGGACTGGTGACCCTTGATATCTATACGTGCGGTGATCCCAAAAGCGCTGAAGTAGCATTTGCGTATATCCTTGACAGACTGAAACCCACAGCCGTAGACACAAAGAGGCTTAAAAGAGGAGTTTCCATCAAGGAAGAGGTCAAGGCAATAAAACCTCAGCATGTGCTCGTTCCTTGAGTGAATAATACTCAATTTTTTTATTCAACAGCCTATTATTATTTTAAAATTATGCTAAATTATCATTTTCCTGGTTTAAGTCTTCGTTATCAACTTTCATTTTATTCTTCGTAACTGATTTGGGATCGTTTGCACCAAACTCTATTTTGTCCGGTGCTTCAACATACTTACCCTCACCTACCCCAAGATCTGACATCTTCCTTGCCGTAACCAGCACCCTAGATTCAAGCGTTGATACGAGACTGTTGTAATCCTTCACTGATTTGTTAAGGCTCTTACCCAGTGTGGAGAAAACCTCCACGAGTTTACCAATTCTTGTATAAAGTTCCTTGCCAAGAGTTGCTATCTCTTCCCTGTTCCTGTCGATCCTGTATTCCTGCCACCCCATTGCTGCACTTTTAAGCAGAGATATGAGAATTATGGGAGAGGCGAGTATGACTTTCCGGGATACTGAATATTCAATAAGATCATGATCTGCCTCCATAGCCGCTGAAAAAAATGCCTCTCCAGGCAGGAACATAACCACGAATTCTACACTGTCCGGAAACTTTTCCTGGTATGATTTTGCAGACAGAGCCCTAACCGTTTCCTTGATCTGGGTTGCATATGTTTTCATTATCTCCTTCCTTTCATCCTCTGTTGGCGCTTCCAACGCTTTCATATACTGCGATACAGGAGTTTTGGCATCAACGATTATGCTGCGGTTTCCAGGCAGTTTTACAATCATGTCCGGCCTTACCCTCTCTTCACCGTCCGCCAGGGATTCCTGCATGCTGAAATCACAGTAATCCGACATTCCTGAGATCTCGGCAATCCTCCTCAACTGCAGTTCTCCCCATCTGCCCCTCTGCTGGTTGTTCTTAAGGGCGGAGTTCAGTTCGGATGTTACTGACATCATATCCTTCTGGGCATTCATAAGTTGAGTAACTGATTCCTTGATTGTTCCATAATCACTTTTCACTGTTCCGGTCATGGCAATGACCTGTTCCTGGTATTTTGCAAGAGTTTCATTAAGAGGCCTGATAATGCCTTCAATTTCTGCCTTCTTTGTGTCGAGCTTTAATTCGCTGGCACTGGCAATTGACTCAAGTTGCATTTTTGACTGGTCTGTGAGAGTGGAGAAAGTACTCTGTATTACATCTGCGGCAATTGATTTAATGGTGTCCCTGCTTCTTTCTGAATTGGGGGAAAATAACTTCCTGAATATCAGGGAAGCAACAACAAAACCAATGATAATTCCCGCAATAAGACCGATGGCCAGATATTCGATGACTGCCATATAATGTATGGATGTTTGCAGGCTATAAAGCCTTTACATTACTTTTTTCACAGCTAAGAGGAATAAAGTAGATTTTGTATATCAGTTTTTATAGAATATTTTAAATAATGATGCAAGCCATTAATTTGCGATTTGCACTTTTACCCTGATCATTATTCAATGCATAAAGAGACCTGCTGAATAAGATATAGACCAAGTTTTTATTTTTTAATTATTTTATTAATAGTTTATGTATTAATATTTTAGACATTAAGTATATTTAAATAAATTTGATTTGTATACATGGCACTTAAAGCTTTGTTTATAAGGCCCAGCAATAGAACTGGTAGCGCCTACCTTTCAAAATGGGGCTTTCTTCCTTCCCCTTTGGGCCTTCTGGCTCTTGCAGGAGAAATACAGAGGATCCCCGACAGCAAGGTTAAAATAATTGACATGGAGGGAGAAAATTTATCCCTCGACGAAGTAATTGAACAGGCTCTTGAATTCAATCCTGATCTGGTGGGAATTACACTTCATGCGACTGCAGCTCACAACAATGCCGGTTATATAGCAAGAGAAATTAAAAGTAGATCTCCGAACACAGTGTTAGTGGCAGGAGGACATCATGCAACATTTCTTCCAAAAGAGATAATAAGATCAGG
>JAJZKX010000160.1 GCA_021850745.1 Thermoplasmata archaeon | reverse complement strand
ATGGGAAAAGGCAGGAAGCTCATTGTCCAGTACACAGAAGAATTATTCAGGCATCTAAGTGAAGTGCTCGGCCTTGAGTGCTCAAGATCAGGGGACAGCCTTTCTGTGACGGTGCACAGCAACAGGGACGTCATGGATGTCCTGGAGTTTGCAGACAGAAGCCGCATTGAGCTCACAAGCCTGTCACTCAAGGAGGATACTCTTGAGGACATATTTGTTGACCTAGTCACTGAGCAGGAGGAGAGCCAATGAAATTAAAGAACATAGTTGCTGACTTAAAGATCTATTCCCGGAATTATATGAGAAGCACCACTGCCATCTTCTTCGTGTTTATTTTCCCGCTTATCCTGATGCTACTGTTTGGTTCCATCTTTTCCGGTAGCACTACTTCGGCAGTGCCCCTTTACGTGCAGAATCTGGACACATCGGGAAATATGTCCAATACCTTTATTGAGACCCTCAATTCCACACATTTCGTGGATATTCACATGATCCCGGACAATGTAAACATACAGGCCTATATCTCGCAGCATTCAATTACTGCAGCGCTTCTGATACCTGCCAACTTCACCTCTGACTATAGCCAGGGGCAGCATATTTCTCTGACTTATTACAACAATCCAGCAGTTTCTACCAGTTCAGTGGCACAACAGGCCATATCCGTGACAGTGCAGCTCTTCAACAGCCACTTTGCCAACAACAACCAGACAGTTTCCGTAGCCAGCACATCTGTAACTACCCATGCTGCAAACTACATAGATTTCCTTATTCCAGGGCTCATTGGGCTGGTAATACTCACTTCACCAATGTTTTCGATGACCTACATCGTGAGTTCATACAAGAAGGACAAGATATTCCGGCAGCTTTCCCTCACTCCTCTAACAAAATCTGAGTGGTTCCTCTCCAAGTTCATCTGGTATCTCATCATTTCAGCCCTCTCAGCGATAATGATCATAGCTGTGGGAACCCTGTTGTTCCACTCCACACTTTCCATTTCGCTGCTTGTAATACCGTTCCTCGTCGTGGGAGTTTTCATGTTCACTTCACTTGGAATACTTGCGGGATCAGTTTCCAGGTCAGAGGAAAGCGCCTCTGTAATCGGCAATATCATAACATTCCCCATGATGTTTCTTTCAGGCACCTTTTTCCCCATTGCAATCATGCCATCCTGGCTCCAGAGCTTTGCACATGTGCTCCCGCTGTTCTATATCATAGACGGGCTGAATTCCGTGACCATATACTCCAACTACAGTTCTGCTACCCTCGATCTGGCAGTGAGCATAGCGGTGGCCGCTGTGATATTCGTCTTCACCGTGCTGAAGTTCAACTGGAAGGAGCAGTGACCTCCCATAACTTTCTTTCAATATAACAAACCAATTTTATTATTGCCCATTGCATCTATTTTCTAATGAGAGTTCCGGTTCTATATGGCCATGATGTTGAGGGCGGTTTCCAGCGGGAGGTTGAATACATTTCCAGCCGATTTTCCTGGAATCTTTCCCAGAGTTGGGATGGCCAGGCAGAAATGAACTTTCCCGAAACGCCAGCTGACCTCAGGAAAGAACTCCTTGGCTTTTTGTCTGCAGATGAAGTTGAATTCTCAGTGGAAGAGAGGTTCCGCCATTCTATTGGAAAATCCTCTCCGGAAATCCTGATGGCCAAGCATGATAAGATAGTCCGTATTGTCGATGCCGTTGTATACCCGAATGAAGAAAGGGTACAGGCCATACTTTCAGAACTGGCGAATAACGGATATAAGGCAACAATATTTGGTGGCGGAACCTCAGTATCAGGATCGCTGCTCCTTTCAGGAACAGGCAAGATTGTAAGCATCGATACAAAGAATTTCAGAAAATTCGAGCCGCGGAACAGGTTTGCAATTGTGGGTGCGGGCCTGACTGGGCTTGAGGCTGAAAATGAAGCAAACAGCAGGGGAATGACCCTCGGGAACTTCCCGGAATCATTCATTTACTCCACTGTTGGCGGGTGGGTTTCAACAAAGGCCACTGGCCAGGAATCAAACTACTATGGCGGAATGGAAGACCTGGTTATAGGTGTCAGGATAGAAACATCCCGAGGCACCCTGCAGGATGATCTGGTACCGAGGGAATCAGTGGGGATGCAGCCCAAGGAAATGGCTTTGGGCAGCGATGGAAGGAACGGGTTGATCACCGAAGTCGCATTGAAAACCTTTCCATCGCCTGAAACCAGGTACTATGACTCCAGGATTTACCGTTCTTTTTATGATGGAATACTGGCCCTGAGCAGGATGAAAGTGTTTCCTGCTGTTGCAAGGCTTTCAGATGAACTTGAAACAGAATTTGCCTTAAACAGTGCAGCAGACTCAACTGCCGTCAGGCTCTTCAAGAGATATATCTCCATTAGGGGTTATTCAAAGGGATGCCTACTGATTATTGTGAACAATAACCGTGCAACCCTGCCGGATCATGGGTATTCGATGTCTGCCGGCTCTCAGCCCGCAAAGGCTTGGGAAAAGGGAAGGTATTCCAGGCCAGGGCTAGCGAACATGCTCTGGAAGGCGGGATTAGTTCCTGATACCCTGGAGACTTCCACCTCATGGGACAAGATATGGCACCTTTACTCAGAGGCCAGGAAAGCATTCTATGAATTCAGGGATGAAAGGGGTTTCCAGGGAGAGATAATGGCCCACCTGTCCCACCTCTACAGGGAAGGGGCTTGCATTTATTTCACGTTCATTTTCAAGGGGGACAATGAGCTGGATCTGCTTCAGGAGATCAGGGACAGGCTCATAAGGTCCTTCATTTCCAATGGCGGCTCAATAACCCACCACCATGGAAAAGGGAGATTCTTTTCCCCATACATAGACCCGTTCCTGCTTAAGGTGCAGGAAGGCTATTCAGATCCACTCTTTGGGGGAGACAGGTAAATGGAAAACGAATTTTCATACAGGACCAGGGCCGTTGACATCGGGAAGATAAGGGGAAAGCCATGTGATGTGCTCATTGTGGGAGGCGGAATCACGGGGGCAGGAGCTGCGAACATTCTAGCAGCAAACGGGATAAGCGTGGTCCTCGTGGAAAAGGGGGACTTCGCCTCTGGCACCAGTTCAGGCTCTTCAAAGCTTATACATGGGGGCCTGCGGTACCTTGCACAGGGCGAGATAACTGAGGTGAGGGGACTCCTGAAGGAAAGGGATTACTTAACCGCAAACACCAGTATCGTGAAGCCCATGGATTTCCATATCCTTGTTGACCAGTATTCCTGGAGGAGAGGAACACTGAAGTTTGGGCTATTCCTTTACAATTTGCTGTCGGGCAAGATCTCCATACCAAAATTCGTTGAGAACAAAGGACTTTATCCAAAATCAGTGCAGGGTTATTTCCAGTATCATGATTCATACACTGATGATTCGCTCCTTGTGGTTTCCAACATCGTAACTGCAAAGATGCACGGGGCCATCTGCCTTAACTATGTGGAAGCCACTGATTTCAGCCTGGAAGACCAGAAAAACGAAGTGACCCTTCTGGATCATACAACCGGCGAGAAATTCACTGTAGAAGCATCCATGATCATCAATGCTGCAGGGCCATGGGCTGGCGTCCTATCAGAAAAACTCGACCTGAAACTGGAGCAGGGCCTGAAACTGAGCAAAGGCGTACATCTGGTTGTCCCTTATAGTAAGATGCCGGTGAAGAATGCCATCGCATTCCGTTCACATATAGACAAGAGGCAGATGTTCATAATTCCCAGGGGAGAAGTGGTTCACATTGGAACAACGGATACATTCACCGGGGATCCGGATGACTTCACGGTTAACCCAGAGGATGTTGATTATATTGTCAGAAGTGTGGCACAGATCTTCCCATCCGTGGCACAGGAGGATGTGATCACTGCATACTGCGGCATACGCCCGCTTTTCGGTGAAGGCAAAGATCCTGGAACAGTAACGAGGGACTTTGAACTGCGCCTCAGGGGAAGGGTTATGAGCATCCTTGGAGGAAAGATCACGAATTACAGGTCAGCCTCCAGGGATACTGCCCTCAGGGTCTCTGTAATCATTGGAAAACCTGTGAAAGTGAAGGGCTTACCTGTGATAGAGTACAAGAGGCCTGAACTGGACCTTGCCCAAAGGGTTGAATACGAAATATACCATGAATGCCCCATCTACACGGAAGACATCATGAGAAGAAGGGAAGCAGCAAGGATATACAGCCTTGACATGGGAAAATCCATTGAACCTGTGGTTATGCAGAAGGCCCTTGAAACTGGAATGGTGAAAGGTTGAGGATCTTCGCTATTGTGAATCCTATTGCTGGAGGAGGGTATGCAGGTGAAATATACCGATCAGTGCTGAAACAGTTTGAGGGCTTTGATCTTGAATTCCAGCTCACTACCGGCCCCGGAAATGCCACTGAACTGGCCAGGAATGCGTTAGAAAATGGGTTCACCCACCTGGTATGCGTAGGCGGCGATGGTACCCTTAACGAGATAGTGCAGGCCATTGCAGGCTCTGAAATCATACTGGTTCCCGTTTCAGCGGGCACCGGCTCTGATTTTGTCAAGTCCACTGAATTGAGGGACCTGCCCGCAGTGGTTGAAGCAATAAGAAAGGGGACCAGCAGAACCATTGACTTAGGAAGGATTGCAAGAAATGGTGAAAACAGGTATTTCCTGAACATTCTTGAAGTGGGCTTCGGAGCACAGGTTATGAGGAGGGTAAATTCCAGGAAGAAAATCCATGATGGCAGTTCATTCACTTCTGCTGTCCTGGCTTCAGTGCCTTCATACCGCCCCTACCCGGTCAGCATAACCCATGAAAACGGAACTGAATCAATCAGTGTAGCCGAGATGATTATTGCAAACGGCAAATACTTTGGAGGAGGAATGCTTGCTGCACCTAGTGCGGAGCTGAGTGATGGCCTCCTTGATGTGCATATAGTTCATGGCGCCGGGAGAATCCAGCTCCTTGCCAAATTGCGGAAACTCAGGGATGGGTCACACGTCAATGACAAGGTCGTAACTTCGATGCGCACATCCGCCATGAAGATAGACGGTGAAGCTCCGATTGAGATCGACGGTGAGAACTTTGGCAACCTTCCCATTGAAGTGGGTGTTGAAAGAGATGCCATCAGGTTAATATCCTGACCTGCAAAAATAATTTGTACATCCTTGTTAATGTATTCCCCGTATGGGCAAACTCTTACCGGCTCTA
>JAJZKX010000159.1 GCA_021850745.1 Thermoplasmata archaeon | reverse complement strand
ATCCTGCAAAACAATGAGATTGCCGTCCCTGAACAGTTCCATTACAAAGGAGGAACCATTGTAGAAGTCCACCCTGGCAACCCTGTCAAAATTTATCTGGTAAATGTCCTTTATCTTCTTGTCCAT
Organism: Thermoplasmata archaeon; assembly: GCA_021850745.1. The sequence goes on along the minus strand of JAJZKX010000159.1, from coordinate 5,083 downwards.
GAATTTCTTCCTGAGAAACATCGCTAAATTTCCTGCATCCTGCCCCCTTTCGGCATCCATAAGGCAGATGCCTTTCTTGACATCAATATAAAAAGACCCCTTTTTCAGTGACTGGCTGTGAACCTGAAATATAAATTTGCCCTCTCCAAGATGGTATATCTTTTTGATAAAGCCATCCTGAAGATCTTTTCTTTTATTGTTTACGAATGAAAAGATGTCTATGGAGCTTTCTTTGTCTTTCACAACTCCATATGCCATATTGCCTATAAAATTTAAACGAAGTTTTTTTAAAGAATAATAACTCTTTGCCATTTATTCTATATTTAGTGGAGAAAACAGGCAGAAATCCAGAACCGGTAAAAAATTGAATGTGCCGTTTTCAAAAGGCAATACTATAAATGAAAAGTGGAAATGACAATTCTATTCAGGAGGTATTGACAAATTGGAAGCAATAGATGAAAAAATTCAAACTCTTCAGGGGCAGGTTGAATATGAGAAAATGATGCCCATATCGAACTGCGCAAGCCTGGCAAAGATGGAAATTGAGCTTGCCAGCTTATATAACAGGAAAGGAGAGAAAGAGAAGGCAAACCAGTTGCTTGAAGATGCGAAGGATGCCATCACCGATCCAATGTGCCCCGAATCCAGGGAGAAGAGGCGTGTCCAGAATCAGCTTTTTTATATTCTCGGCAATACGGGCGGGCCACAGGGGATCAGCAATCCGAACATGCCCCAAAGAGTCTCCATTCCTATTTACATCCGCTTTATTGGGTTGATAATATTGATGGGTGGATATGGAGTCATATACCTGTTAGGATACCTGGGAATAATCACCAATACCATTCTTTTTGATGTTCTTGTGTTTGGAGTGTTTATGGCAAGCCTTGTCCTGGGCGGAGTCATCCAAAGAGTATATGTGAGAAGGTCCAGGCTAAGGTAAAAGCTCTTTTTATGTGGCATTTAATTTATTGATTTTTTATCATCCAATCATAAAGGTTTTCGTGCTGATATAAAAACAAAAGCCGCCGAGATTATATTTTTTAACCTTTAACCTATACGTTGATCATGACCAATATTCTAATTACCGGCTCCCTGGGCCAGGTTGGCTCAGAACTTATAGATTATCTATCAGCAAGTTTTGTTGGAAAAATATATGCAACAGACATCCGCGAGGAATCAACATTAAAACCGAATAGCAAAGTGAGTTATGAGGTTCTTGATGTCAGGAATATGGAATCCGTTGAAAATATACTGGATGAAAAGAACATTCATGAGGTATACCACCTTGCGTCTATCCTGTCTGCGAAGGGTGAACAGGATCCATATATGGCATACAACGTGAACCTTACAGGCACAATAAACATACTGAATGCCTGCGTCACGGAGGACGTTAAAAAAGTCTTCATTCCATCCACTATAGGGGTTTACGGGCCTGAAGTGGATAAGGCAAACGCTCCAATAAGGCACAATTCAATTCCCACGACAATGTATGGCATAACAAAATTTACGTCAGAAATGCTTTTTCAATATTACCATAACAAATATGGCCTTGATGTGAGAAGTTTAAGGTATCCCGGACTTTTGAGCTATAAGGTGGCGCCAACGGCCGGGACTACAGATTATGCAGTGAGCATGATCAGGGAAGCAGCCAGTGGGAATTCCTATGAATGCTATCTCGAAAGGAACACGAAATTGCCGATGCTGTACATGCCGGATGCAATGCAGGCAACACTTCGCCTGATGACTTCCCCTGAGGAAGCTATCCAGATAAGGACTTCATATAACGTTATGGGATTCAGTTTCTCACCTGGGGAACTGGAGGAAATGTTAAAGGAATTCAACCCGGATTTCACTGTAACATACAAACCGGATTTCAGGCAGAAAATAGCGGACTCCTGGCCATATTCAATAGATATTCAGGATGCAGTCAACGACTGGAATTTTAAGCCGGAATTCAATCTCCGGGATACAGTGTCAGATATGATAAAAAATTTCAAATGTCAGTTGATCTGATTCAGATCTACTTCAACAACACACTTATTTCCGCCATCTGAAAATTTCTCGACAAGCGTGAAGTTGTTTTCCCCGGACCTCTGGATAATATCTTTGCCAAGCACATCGCAGATCACTTTGCCATTATTCTTTGCCATTTCATAAAAAATGCAGTTGTGCCTTATGATCCTGACAGTTTCACCGCTGACTTCCATTTTTGCGTAATAGCCTAGCTTATTCAGGGCATTTACAAAGCTCTGGAGCCTCTGTATCTTCATTTCCCTGCCTTCCATTATGCCATCTTTTTCCTTGAATCCTGCCTTTTCCATCAACCTGTCGGCAACCTGCCCAAGCAGCATATTCAGTTTCATTTCTCCGAATTCATTCCTGAATTCATCCAGGAATGTTGCCATGAGCTCCGAATATTTCTTTGGGAACAACTCCATTCCAGACTGGCTTATTTCATAATACTTGGAAGGCCTTCCAGTGCCTTCTTTCTTAAAAAATGGCTTAACATAGCCCATTTTTTCGAGTGTGTCCATATGCTCCTTTACCGCAGTTTTATTCATGTCCAGGTTTTCAGCAAGGAAAGCCATGCTCCTTTCCCCATCCTCAAGAATGGTCAGTATGGTTGTTTTAACTCTCCCAAGGAGAGGACTCACTGCCAGTTCATTATCCATATATGAGATAAGGAAACTACTTATATTAACTTTATTGACTTTAAACATAAGAAAGTGTTTAAATATGTTAAACCAATTTGGAATTATGGTCGAGCTGAAAATTACTAATCTCCGAGCCAGTGTGGAAGGAAAGGAGATACTGAAAGGAGTTGATTTTGATGTTAAAGGTGGAGAAATTCATGCACTTATGGGGCCAAACGGAGCAGGCAAGAGCACGTTGGGCAATGTTTTGATAGGCCATCCCAATTATGCAATTGAAGGTGGCTCAATAATGCTCGACGGCAACAATCTTACAGAGAAAACACCAGAAGAAAGGGCAAGGGCAGGATTATTCCTCGCATTCCAGAGCCCAATCTCAATCCCCGGAGTAAAAATATCATCATTCCTGAGAACAGCATATAAGCAGCTTCATCCCGAAGACAAGGTTACAGTCACTGAATTCTTTAACAGGGTAAAGGAACATCTCAAGTTCGTTGGCCTGGACGAATCTTTCATGTCAAGGTCAGTTAACGACGGTTTTTCAGGCGGTGAAAGAAAGAGATTTGAAATTCTTCAGATGGCTATACTTAAGCCAAAAATAGTGGTTCTTGACGAGATAGACTCCGGACTTGACGTAGACGCCCTCAGGCTTGTAGCCGAGGAAATTATAAAATACCACAACAGTGAAGTCGGATTTCTGATTATCACGCACTACCAGAGGATTCTCAGGAACATTGATCCTGATTTTGTCCACATACTGATGAATGGAAAAATAGTGAAAAATGGGGATAAGAGCCTTGCCCTGAAAATAGAAGAAGAAGGCTATGACTGGATAAAGGAGTGAGATAAATGGAAGTTGAATTATCAAAAGAAGAAGAAATAGAAAGGCTGGTTGAAAGTTTAAAGGATTCAAAATCATCCGATTGGGAATTTCATGACAAATACAACCCAATATACTCAACCGGCAAAGGATTGAACAAATCCGTTGTTGAGGAAATATCAGAGATTAAGAAAGAGCCTGACTGGATGAGGAGAATGAGGCTGAAAGCGCTGGAAATCTTCCAGTCAAAGCCTATGCCCACATGGGGTCCGGATCTTTCCGGCATTGACTGGGAAAACACAACATATTACAACAGGCCTGATGAGAGAAAATCCCAGAACTGGGATGACGTCCCGGATCAGATAAAGGACACTTTCCAGAAACTTGGAATACCGGAGATGGAGCAGAAATACCTTGCAGGTTCCGTTGCACAGTACGAAAGTGAAGGCGTATACCATTCACTGAAAAAGGTATGGGAAGACAAGGGCGTTGTCTTTATGGACCTTGACTCAGCTGTCAAGAACCATCCGGATCTTGTTAAAGATTACTTCTGCAAGGCAGTTCCTTTTACGGACAACAAATTCGCAGCACTGAATGGTGCAGTATGGAGTGGAGGCTCTTTCCTCTATGTGCCAAAGGGCGTGCATATTGATATGCCTCTTCAGACATATTTCAGGATGAACAATGAAAGCACAGGGCAGTTTGAGCACACAATAGTAGTTGGAGATGAGGGGTCAAAAGTGCATTACATAGAGGGATGCACGGCACCAAGATGGGACAAGGACTCACTTCACAGTGCCATAGTGGAGATATATGCGCAAAGGGATTCAGATGTAAGATATACAAGTGTGCAGAACTGGTCAAAAAGTGTTTACAACATGCCGACAAAGAGAGCCTGGGTGGATGAAAGGGCCAAGATGGAGTGGGTTGGCGGTTCACTCGGGTCAAAAATCACAATGATATATCCATCATCATACCTGAGAGGCCCATACGCTTCAACATCAAACCTCAACATTTCACTGGCAGGCGCCGGAACAATAAAGGATACCGGTGCAAAGGCAATACACATGGCACCGCACACAACATCAAAGATCATAGCAAAGAGCATAAGCATCGAGGATGGAAAGGCTATCTACAGGGGACTGCTGAGAATGAACAAAGGAGCAGTGGATTCAAGAAGCAAAGTGCAGTGCGATGCTCTCCTGATCAATGACGATTCCCAGTCGCTGACATTTCCGCACGATGAAATATATGAACCAACAGCCACATTCTCACACGAAGCAAGCGTTGGAAAAATCGGCACAGAAGAATTAACCTACCTCAGATCAAGGGGACTTTCTGAAGATGAGGCAAGTTCAATGATAGTTCTGGGCTTCCTTGACGATGTAATGAAGGAAATACCGATGGAATTTGCTATTGAAATGAACAGGCTGGTAAAGCTTGAAATGAACAAACTTGGAGCAGTAGGATGATCCTTCATGGAACAGTTTTCTGACTTATTAAAAACAAGGCTGAAAGATCCTGCCTATGATTTCAGGCAGGATTCATTCTTAAATTATCTTAAAACGCCAAGAAGAACACATAAAGAGAGCCCAACGGTGAAAGATTATGT
>JAJZKX010000005.1 GCA_021850745.1 Thermoplasmata archaeon | reverse complement strand
TATGTAGAATGATGTGGAAACGGTTGAGCTGTCTGCAATTGGGATGTTGATGTTGCTGGAGCCGAGGGCTATAGTGAATGTGTGGGAAACCTGTGCAACTGGCACAGTAGATGCCCACTGGCCTCCGCTGACTGATATCCCCGTTGGGTTTGCCTGGCTTCCTGTCACAGTCGAATTAACCATGCTGTCGTTCAGGTAGAAGACCTTCCCTCCAACTGTGCCAGTTACGTTTGCATATGAGTCCTGTGCAAGCGGGCCCCATGTGTCGAAGTTGAATATGTTGGTTTCAATCTCAGTGTTGGCGGGGAGTGAAATGTTTGCGCTTGAGGAAAGTGCACCGTTGGACAGCACAATGAATGCTGGCTGGTGCTCACCAGCGCTGGCATTCCAAGGCTGGTGCGGGACCACGATGAGATTCAAGTTATATGGCTGTTTTGAAAGGCTCATGTTAGCAACGTTCACGTACCCTGTCATCCATCCAGGGGTCGACATTGCGCCTGTAAAGCCATTAGGATCGCCGCATCCTGCCTCGCACTGCCAGTAGTATCCTCCAGGCTGGTTGAGGATGAAAGTCGTCTGCTCTACTGTAGAAGCCATTATTGGAACATTTACAACGACGTTGTGTGTTGTGTTGCTGAATATTGTAAATGTGTGTGAAATGGAGTTGTTGTCCACATATGTTGTGGTAATCCCACCTGTAATGGCTATGCCTGATGCTGCTGTAGAAGTGGGGTCAATTGCATAAGACTGTATGAGTGTCTCGTTGTAAACAGACACCTGGTCGTTGTAGGTTCCGACCACCTTGCTGTAAGTGCTGTTGGTGGCGGCAGCTCCATCGTCATAATTCCTTATGGTCAGCTGTATTGGAACATTGGCTGGCAGTTTTATGTTCTCAGAAGACAGAAGGGTGTTATTCTGCAGCACAAAGAAGGCTGGCTGCTGGCCCGCGGTTGCGTTGAAGTAATTCTGGGTAGTTATTACAAGTGTCAACTGGTAAGGCTGCACAGTTGTGGCCTGAGTACTGCTGGATCCAGGGCTGGATGGGCTCGAGGGTGCTGCGGCCACACTATCGTGGTATGCTACCCCTATTCCAATTCCGCCAAGAACAATTATAGCCGTGATGGCTGCGTAGAAAATCCTCTCATTCATCTTTATTGTCCTCCCACTAGTTGGTCGTACATTTACTAGGAAAAAATGTGGTTTAACAAATAGCACATACCTAAAATGTTAAGGTATGAATTGGCCCAAGTAGTAAAAAGAGGTTTCCAGAGGCTGATTAATAGGCTGATTTTCTATTTTGCCAAAAATTCAAAGTTTTTTGGCAAAATGCAGTTAATATTTCTATAGAAACCCTAATATGATAAAGAACAAGTATAAACTCTGCAAGCTTAAAATATGGGTTTGGCAAATTATGTATTTCAATTGCGCCTTAAATTAAGGCTCTCACGGCCATGTTACTGCTACAAAGCATGGGAAAACAGCATTTCTTGTTTCATACGCGGGCCACGTAGACCCCGTCATTTTCATACATGGATGTATAAACAACATAACCGTCAGTGCTTGCGAGCGGAGAATATACACTATGCGGGTCAGAAATAAGGGCGCCATATTGTGTGTAATTGAGTGAAAAGTTGTTGAAGTAGGACGAAATAATCTGGCCTGTGGTGAGATTGAGTATGTCGAAACTCTGTGAGTATGATTTGTTGACTGGGAACTCATAGGCTACACTGGAACCGAATAGGGCTTCATTATTTCCTATAAGTAATGGGGAAAATGTACTGCTGTTCATTGGGTGCGGAATAGGCTGGCTCCAGGAAACCCGACCATCGCTATTGACATAAACAGCGTTTGACCCATTGTATCCAAGGAAGCCACCATCATAACTCAATAAAGCGCTAACGGAGGTGAGGTTGACCGTTGCAGATTTCACGATTGCTCCAGTTGTTGTGTTCACTTCCATTATATCCTGTCCACCCGAGTTATTTCCGATTGTGTAGTATACATTGGAACCCTGCTGTTCAAAATTGCTGCCATAGCTGAGATGGACAGTGAAGCCCCCGAAAGACTTGTTGAGAAGTACCTTGCCAGTAGGAATCTGCAGAAAAAGCCTGTAATTCAGGTTTTGGCCGTTTGAGTTGTCAATAAACTCGATAGCGGCATAATAAAGATTGTTTGTTAATGAGCCAAATTCCCACGCAGATAGGGCATATTTGCTGTTTGAAGTCGTGATGTTGGCAGCCACCCTCACTGTTTCTTTACTGGCATCAATATATGCTACATGTACCATGCCAGGAGATATCTGACCGTAAACCACAGAGATGTACGCAGAATCTGGTTCGTAGGAGTAGTAGAAAACATCGTTGGAGCCGTTGAACGTAAAGGTCCTGTTAGCTTCATATGATAGGTCGCCTGTTGAAAAGTTGAAACCTAATGTCTGCACATTTATGCTTGAGGATGTCCCTCCAAGTTCCTGGGTGATATATGTTGCATAGATTGCTGTACTGTTAGCAAAAAGCAACTGGACATGTGCATCGGGCAATACTGATGAAATTCCATAATCACCATATGGAACATACAGAGTTACATTCTGGCTAATAAAGGAAATATAGCCGTACTGGAGGTTAAGGCCTATAACCTGTACGCACTCATACCTTGGGTATGAGCCAAGGATGCTATTTATTGGGGATTCGGATGCGACAAAGGCAAAAATTGTGTTGTTTTGGACCAGGAATTGGGCATATTGCCGCCCAGTGAGATTCCATTGGGATGGAAGCAACCCCGAAGAATTGAACAAGTGAGCCAAGTCAGATACCATTTCGCTGTACTGTGCATCTGGATTTTGGCCATAGTTGGTTGCATAATACTTCACCCCAAGCGCAAAGAATGACCTTAATGCACTTCTCAGATAAAAATTGCTGAAGTTTTCAATGTTAACTAGAAGATGTGATGTTCCCGGCCCCTCTGCATTGCGGGTGTTTATAAAATTGGCCCATGATGAATAATTTGGCTCGCTCAGAAGGTAAAATGTATTAACTTCACCACTCAGAGTGCCTTTGAAACTGTAATTTGCCACCACAATGCCCCTGCCATTCTCGATCCTCTGAACCAGGTGCCTTAGGTTTACCGATCTATATCCTGCCGGGTTTCCATTGAGAAGAAGCCCATCAAATCCTAGGTCCGCAATAACCTGCACCTGTGAGGCGTCCAGGCTTTCATTCACTGAATATAGCACAGATACATTTGCCCTTTCAAGAGACCTGATATTCAGCAGTGTCTCATTGTTTGGGTTAGCCCCTGAGTAAATGACTATGGCAATATTGTCAGGAATAGAAGTAAAATTGCTGGATGCATTTGATGACTGATTGTAGCTCATAAAATCACCCACCTTCTGTGGCACTGCAGCATCGCTGTTGAAATCAATGGGAGAATTTACCATAACCCCACTCTGTATATATTGGTACAACACAATTGAGGACGGGACTGCTACAATGACTGCTAGAAGGATAGCAATTCCTTTTCGCATAAAATAAACAAAGAATTATATTATTTAAGATTTGTCTAAATTGAAATTCTGCCTATTTTCTGAAACATGGGAAATGCGGCTGTCACTCAGACTTCAAAGTGTATAAATCATAGATCCGAGCAAAAGGCTGAGTAATATAGTGCAAATATGTTCCCTGGCTCAATTAATAAAATACAAGCGCTGGGAGGGAGATTTGAACTCCCGATCTACTAAGAGAACAGGTTTTCCAGACCTGCGCCCTACCAGGCTAGGCTATCCCAGCTCTGAACCTCAATCTATCCGGATTATATAAGAGTTTGATGGTGCCAGCTATTTTACATGATCGAATACAGGCACTGACAGAGTTTTAGAGATGCCTTCCATACCCTTCAGCCGCCCGAGAACCAAATCCGATAGTTCCTTCATGTCCTTCGCTATTGCTAGGAGTATGAGGTCCCATTGGCCAGCAATGATAGACGCAGTGAGGATGTTGTCCATCTTGCACAGGTTCCTGCATAGCTCCCTCTGGCTTACCAGCGATTTGTAATCGTATTCAATGAGAATGTAGGCCATGATGGAATATCCCAGTTTCTCATAGTCCAGGTCTATTGTATACTTCTGAATGTATCCATCCTTCCTGAGGCGCTCCATCCTTTCAAAGACAGTGGCCCTCGGAATCCCGAGCTTGGAGGATATTTCAGATATCTTGTCCCTGCCGTTTTCCTGCAGGTAAGATAAAATTTGAAGATCCTTGCTATCCAATTTTCCTTGCACTAATGTTAAAAAAATTCTGAGTATATAAAACAATGTTTACAAAATGGCGCAAAATGAAAACAATACTTAAATAGGGTTTTGAAAAATTCCGGAACCGGGTGGCACAGACAGCCATTGATGCATATTTCTATACAGAGATGTTTCTTTTAGTGGATTTTCGACGTGTATTGTAGTTATTCAAGCATCAGCTATGACCGTTAAAAATATATTTACTTAAACATCCGGGCTCATTTGCATCACGAAGCAACACTCTTCAGAATCAGTCTTGTGCCAAATCAATGCTGTGCCCTTGTATACATGAGGACGCCGGGGGGGAGATTTGAACTCCCGAGCTACAAAGAGCAATAGATCTCGAGTCTATCGCCATACCGGGCTAGGCTACCCCGGCTCCATTGACGCATTATTATGGTACACATTAAACTTTTCAGGATGTACTGATTCTGGCATGTTCCTTCATCATACATCGGTCCATGACTACAAGAATTGAGTTTTTCTTAGCCAGGGAAGCAGCTTCCTCGTTTATGACCCCTTCCTGCATCCATACTGTCTTTGGGTGGATTTTGACCGCTTCCTGCACAATAGGCACAACGGCATCGGATTTCCTGAAAATGTCAACTATATCCACCTTCTTGTCCCCGGGAATGTCCATCAAGCCCTTATACGACTTGAGGCCTTCCCACTGTTCTATGCCAGGGTTCACAGGCAGTATTTCATATCCGTTCTCCCGGAGATAGTTGGCAACCCTGTAGCTGTCCCTCTCCGGTTTGTCGGAAATCCCCACAACTGCAACAGTCTTGCTTTCCTTCAGAATGGACAGGATCTTGTCCTCATCAAATGATGCCATAGCCAAAAATTCCACCTGGCATATTAAGCTTGATAGATCCCTTAGTCAATGTATTTATAGGTTCTACAATTACTCACCTTCCATGGCGATGATGTTTTGCCCTAAGTGCGGTTCTCTGATGTCACCCTCAGGCGGAAAGCTGGTTTGCGGTAGTTGTCATTTCACAATGAATCCTTCGGAAAGTGGAACAAGCCAGATCGTCAGCAAGAGCACCCAGAAAGAAGTAATAATGATCAAGGAAGAAAAGGCAGTGGAACCACTGGATTCAGATGCTGTGTGCCCAAAGTGCAAACACTTGGGTGCTTATTATCTCCTCAAGCAAACGCGTTCAGCAGATGAGCCTGAGACTAAGTTCTACACTTGCGAAGCCTGCGGGCACAGATGGAGAGAATACTGACAATCAATTTGCCAGAATCTATGCTGCCTCAATAGGTTAAAATTACATGATTGATTTGGTGTCATAATGGTTCTAGAAGGTCTTGCCGGATCTCTCAGGGAAACACTGCGGAAGATATCCCACTCAAGTTACATCGACAGGGAGACGATAAAGGAAGTCGCAAAGGATGTGCAAAGGGCACTCCTCAAGGCCGATGTAAACGTGAAGCTTGTCCTTGAGCTTTCCTCTGCACTTGAAAGGAGGGCAAACGAGGAAAAACCCCCGGCAGGCATGACTGCACAGGACTATCTTGTCAAGATTGTTTATGAGGAGCTCCTGAAGATTCTTGGTGAGGATTCCAAACTCACATTAAAGGAGCAGACAATAATGCTCGTTGGACTTTATGGCCAGGGGAAAACCACGTCAGCTGGCAAACTGTCCAGATTTTTCCACAGGAAAGGCCTCAGTGTGGGGGTTATTGCAGCAGATGTCCACAGGCCTGGTGCATACGACCAGCTTGAGCAGCTCGCAAAGAAACTCAATGTCCCATTTTACGGCGAAAAGGGAGAGAAAAACCCTGTCAGGATCATCAGGAACGGCCTGAAAGAGCACGGTGAACTCAAGGTAAAGATTATTGATACAAGTGGGAGAGACTCACTCAATGATGACCTGATAAGGGAAATTAAGGAGATCAAGAATGCGTTCAACCCTGACGAGGTTCTTCTCGTGATAGATGCGACAGTGGGACAACAGGCGGGCCCGCAGGCACAGACCATCAACGATGCCATTGGCATCACAGGCGTGATACTCACAAAAATGGATGGAACTGGGAAGGGAGGTGGCGCCCTTAGCGCTGTATCCCAGATCCACGCACCTGTTTACTTCATCGGGACAGGAGAACATCCTGAAGACCTGGAAATATTCCAGTCCAAGAAATTCCTTTCAAGGCTGCTTGGCCTCGGTGACCTTGAAACTCTTCTCGAGGCATTCAAGGAGACCAACATATCTGAGGAAGAGGCGGAGGAATCCGTAAACAAGCTCATGTCCGGGAAGTTCAACCTTAAGGACATGTACGAAATCTGGGAAAAATTTGCCCAGCCCGGGCTTATCTCAAAGATGTTTGACTCACTTCCCCTTGCCAGAATGCCCGGGGGGAACAAGATAGATTCCAATGCGATAGAGAGCGCCCAGGAAAAACTGAGAAACTACAGGGTCATAATGGATTCAATGACTTACCATGAACTGGAGAACCCCGATGAGATCAACGCCAAAAGGATTGCCAGGATTTCAAGGGGATCAGGAAGAACTGAAGCAGACATAAGGGGTCTCCTCAGGGAATTCAAGGCAATGAAGAACAATCTCAAGGCCATGAAAGGAAACCGTGGTTTCAAGAAGATGATGAGGGCACAGATTAAATCAGGAAACTTCGGCCTTGAGAATATTGAAGAGATGAATTAGCTCCCGGTGCCGAGAATTTCTTCAATGTCCTTAATGGACATCCCTGATTTTCCCAAAAGTTCCCTGACTGAAACCTCATTGAACTCATATTCCGACAGCCTGGACAAAAGTTCCTCAATTCTGCGGATATCTGATTTGGCCATAGCCTTTCTAAGGAGAAGCTGCTGATCCATTCCTGGAATCAGGTTTTCATCAACTGCCTTTGCATAATGTTTCACTGCGTCACCGCCTTCCCCGTTTGATCCCAGTATGGCCTGTGCGGCAATTTTTCCAGAGATAAATGCCTCCCTGTAACCTGTCATAAAGAACCGGTCATAAAGCCCAGCAGCTGAACCAGCAAGCAATATCCTGCCACTTCCAAGAGCGGGTTCTTCGCTATGGATGGCTCTTCTGCTCCCGGATATGAACGCTCTCCCGATGTCTATGCCTTGTCTAGGGGATTCATTTTCTCCAGTGAACTCCTTAATCTGGAGCCTGTTAAACTGGCCATGCCCTCTCGGCACAAGATAATTCATTGAAAGTTCCTTGCCAATCTCTATGACAGGAATTGACCCGGCAGCCTTTGAAGTGAACCGCCCGTATTGGTAACTGAATTCTGTAGCTGTATTGGATGAGTTTTCGGTGACGCTTCCGGGATTGCCCGTGGCAATAACGGCATGAGTGGCCCTTATGGTAGCCGCCTTTCCCGCAGCCCTATATGTTATTCTTACGAGGTCGCCTTCCTGGAAGTAGTTTATCAGTTCAGCCCTGATCGTCAACTTGGCCCCGGCAAGAACTGCTCCAGATATAAGCTCCTTGTCAAGACGGTCCCTTTCAACCACAGTGTTGAATGCATCACCCTCTTTTCCAGAAGGGAACATGTGCACTGATGCCTTGCCTGCCTTCAGCTCAATGCTTTCCGGTTTAGCAAGCCTGATCCTTGGATCCTCCATGAATTCCTGAAGTTCGCCGAATCCAATATTCACCAGGTCAGCGCAGATCACTGGGGCACCCACTTCCATCTTTGAGTCGATGACAAACGTTCTCATGCCGGCTTCTGCAAGTTTGCTGGCTGCCACTGAACCTGCTGGCCCTGCACCTGCAATTGCAACGTCATATGTCATGCCCTGCTCATTTTGCCCATTCATGGGATACCAGTGATGCTACATGATTGTAAGCTGGATTTACTATTTTGCAGCCGTGAATTGCAAACCTGTACCGAAGCCATGGATAACCATTAGTGCAACGGGAAAAGATCCCGCAATGCACAGAACTGTGCATAATAGCTTCTGCTAAACAATGTTTAAATACCGTCGAATATACAGAGAATCTAGTAGGTTCCCATGAAAAGTGGCGGAGAATACGATATAATTGTTGCCGGTGCAGGTTTGGCAGGAACCCTTGCCGCGGCTGCCGCAGCTAGAAAAGGCAAGAATGTTTTATTGCTTGACAGAAACCCTGAAGCAGAGGTTGGAAAAAAGACTGTTTGGGGATGGACCTGCGGCGATGCAGTTGCAGGATCACATATTGATTTCGTTCAGAAAAAAATGGGCGTTCAATTTGGACAGCCCGAACTTGACAGGAGAGTTGACGGTGTTTACGCGCTGTCGCCCGACCTCAAGACCAAGTTCATGTTTGAAGGTGTGGGATATACTCTTGACAGGCCGGAATTTGAGGCAAAACTCCTAGAGATTGCCAAGAAGTCTGGTGCAAATTACATGAGTGAGTTTGAGGTCCAGAGCCCAATCATTGAGAACAAGAAAGTTGTTGGAATTCACGGAAGGGACAAGAACAAGGAAGAATTCACTTTCAGGTCAAAGGTTGTGGTTGATGCCCTTGGAATTTCAACCGTGATCAGGAGAAACCTCCCCGAAAACCCTTATGTTGACAGGGTAATCGACACAGACGACATCGAATCAACTGGAAGATACATCTATGAGTTTGAGCTCAAGGGCGAAGACCTTGCATACTTCGATCCGGACAACGCACTCATCCACCTGAACAATGTTATGGCACCTGGCGGATACGGCTGGGTATTCCCCAAGAGTGGAAACAGAGTAAACATCGGGCTTGGAGTGCAGAAGAAGAGCCTTGACATAAGGAATGCAAAACTTGGCAAGAAGGATAACCTCCAGACCCTTATTGATGAATATGTTAAGTGGAATCCTCTCTTCAAGAACTTAAAGCTCTGGAACAAGAACAACAACGGGAAGGGATCATGGTCTGTTGCAGTGAGAAGGAACATGGAGAGCCTTGTCTACGACGGATACATGGGTGCAGGAGACAGCATGGTCATGCCGAACCCCATTAGCGCGGGTGGCATAGGGCCAGCGTTGATTTCAGGCATTCTCGCTGGAGAGAATGCTTCAAGGGCAATAGAAGCAAACGACACCTCAGTGAAAGGGCTATGGCAGTACAACATTGACTACAACCAGGCATATGGAAAGAAAATGGCTGGCATGGAAATATTCAGGATTTACCTCCAGTCCCTTAATAATGACATACTGAACTACGGAATGAAATCCTTCCTTACCACCAAGGAGGCATCAGATATCACACTTGGTCTCATTCCTGAACTCAGCGTAGCGTCGAAGTTCAAGATGGTCCTTAAGGGCGCCAGGAACCTGAGTGCATTCTCCAACCTCGTTTATGTAGTTGGCAGGATGAAGGCCATGAATGAAATATACGAGCATTACCCTGAGAGCCCTGACACTTTCGTGCCATTCAAACAGAAGGTTGTCCACATGGTCGAAGAGGCGAAGGAAAGGTTCCCCTCTTCACCAATCTAATTTTTTCTACCAAACATACCACACCTGAATTTTTTCCACCAAAAAGAGTGCGACGGCATAAGGAAAGAGAGCCGCCCGGATAGGATGGCCCTTATCTTATTTGGAGTGATTGGGCGTTTGGTTTGCTCCGTTCCTGTTTTTGAATGCCAGGGCGAAGAAATTCACTGAAAGCAATATAAAAACAAAACCTGAGCCGCCCATAAGGAAAATGATGAAATTCCCATGGGGTAGGTTGAAGTATATAATTGCATAATAAACAATAATAGTATAAGGCAGGAACGCTGCTGCCATAAAGATGCCGAGCAAAAGGTAGCCCCTCTTCGTTATTGTCATTTCATATCTCTGCAAGGTGTTTGCAACTTATTTGATAATAGATAAATAATTATGGCGATACTTAAACATGACCATAGGGAAATATTTTGAACAGGATACTTTTCATGCAGAATTGGAAATATTATGATTTAAGGGGCTTTTTCCCAGGCTTATCTCTAGGCTTTATCCCCCGCTTCTTCTGTGAGTCACTGAAAAATCTGCAATATGCTGATATGGAGCATTCTCCGCATCTAGGGCCAATTGGCTTGCATATCTTCTTTCCGAATTCCACCAGCATGGGGTTGAACCCAACCCAGTATTCCTGCGGTATGATTTTCTTGAGGTCTTCTTCCGTATCATCAGGATTTTTTGTCCGGGACCAGCCAAGCCTGTTGCTTATCCTGTGTACGTGTGTGTCAACCGCAATTGCCGGCTTGCCAAGTGCATCGGCGAGCACAACGTTTGCGGTTTTTCTGCCTACCCCGGGAATCACTGTCAGTTCCTCAATGGTTTCCGGAACCTTTCCGCCATAGTCCTCCATTATAATCCTGGCTGCATCGATGACCCTCTTCGCCTTCACTGTGCTGAAGCCCACTCTTGAAATTAGGGAGAGTACATCATCGTATTTAGCCTGCGAGAGCCCCTTTGCGTCGATGTACCTGTTGTGAAGGTTCCTTGCGGCCACGTCGGTAACCTCGTCCTTTGTCCTGTGGGACATAATTGTCGTTATGAGGACCCAGAATGGGTCATGGAACTCAAAATGGTGAGGTGGGGCCTGGCTCTTTATTCCCTCATATATTGCCGGAAATGAATCCCGCGCAGCCTTGAGATTCATCAGGCCTCCCAGTATTCCCTGATTTCCCTGAAATCTGACTTCTCCCCTGCCCTCAGTGTCTGGACAAGGGCATCTGCCAGCTTGATGTTTGTTATGAGCGGGATATTTTTCCTGATAGCCAGTTTTCTTATCTGGTATCCATCCTTAATTGAGCCTGACCTTGAATTGGGGGTGTTGATGATGAGATCTGGCCTGTTTTCGCTCACGTACTGGTCAATCCGCGGTTCCCTCACATCCTCCATCTTGTAGATTACTTCAGCATCCAGCCCATTTTCCCTCAGGAAATGCCTTGTTCCCGGGGTCGCAACGAGTTTGTGCCCAAGCCCAGAGAAATACCGCGCAATTTCAAGCAGCTGCTCCTTGTCTTTGTCACTTATGGACAAAACAATTGATCCCATGCTGGGAATGCGGACATTCATCATTTTCAATGCTTTCCCAAGTGCCTCCTCAATGGTGCGGCCCGCAGTCATTCCTTCCCCTGTTGACTTCATCTCAGGGCCGAGAATTGCATCAAGGTCCAAAAACCTGTTAAACGGGAAGGCGGGGATTTTCACAAAGTAGTTCTTTGGCCCCCTTTCCTTCGCCTGGAGGCTCCCTGAAAGCATGGCGTCTATCCCCACCGATATCCAGTCCACGCCTGTTGCCTTGCTCACAAAGGGGAGGGATCTGCTTGCCCTTGAGTTGAGCTCTATCACGAAAAGGTCATCGCCCTTAAGTGCCAGCTGAAGGTTTGAGAAACCCTTGAGGCGGTATTTCCTGACAAAGGATGAAACCAGTTCCCTGATTTTTTCCCTTGTGCCTGAATCTGGTGCATCTGGGGCGAGAACCATTGTTGCATCCCCTGAGTGGGTACCAGCTTCCTCCACATGAACGCTGATTCCTGCGATGACAAAGCTGTCCCCGTTTGAAACGAAATCCACATCTATTTCCGTTGCGTCCTCCACATACCTGCTCAGTAGAACCGGGAATCCTGGCCTTTCCTGAAGGAGGGCAGATACCCTGCCATAGACTTCCTCCTTCTCATTTATGATATCCATGGCCCTTCCCCCGATTATGAAGCTGCTTCTAACAATGACTGGGAGTGGTGTTTTTTCAATCGCATCCACTGCCTCCTGCAAGGTGGTGACAGTTACAAATTCAGGCTGCTTAATCCCGTATTCACTGAGAGCTTCGGCAAATTTCTTCCTGTCCTCAATCGCCTCTATGCTCTGCGGTGTGGTTCCGAGGAATATCCCATCCCCGAATATTTCCCTGATCTGCATGGCGAGGTTCTGCCCTGTCTGGCCAGAGAACTGGATTATGAGCCTGCAAGGAGATTCCCTTCTTATAATGTTGCAGATGTGCTCAAGGGAAAGGGGCTCAAAATACAGGATATCAGAGACATCAAAATCCGTTGACACTGTTTCAGGGTTGCTGTTGACCATTACCGTCCTGAAACCGCTTTTCCTGAGCTTCAGCACAGCTTTTACAGAGCCATAGTCGAACTCAAGCCCCTGGGAAATCCTGTTAGGGCCGGAGCCCAGGACCACCACGGTCTCTTTCTTCCTGTCCATATCGATGAATTCACTTTCCTGGTCGTAAGTGGAATAAAGGTAGGGGGTTTCAGCGAAGAATTCTCCAGAACAGGTGTCTATGGCCTTGTAAGCAGGGAAAATCCCCTGCTTTTCCCTTTCCATGTAAATCTCTGTTTCAGCCAGGCCTGTAAATGCAGAAATAATGGAATCTGGTATTCCAGAATATTTGAGTTCCCTGAGATTCTCTGGCATTATTCCGGGGCTGAGATCCGCAAGCTTGTCGGTTACGTTTTTCAGTTTCTCTGTGAAGTATAATGCATAATGTGAAAGGCTACTGACTTCCTCAGGGCTCCATTTCCTGAGCAGGGCTTCGATAATGGCGTATATTCTAAGGTCAGATGGTGTTCTTATGAGTTCCCTCAGCTTCTCATCTGAAACCGGAAGCCTGAGGGATTTGGATTCCTTTGTCTCGAGGGAGGCTATGGCCTTGAAGAAAGCCTCCTCAAAGGTTCTTCCAATGCCCATCACCTCTCCGATCGACTTCATCTGGACCCCGATCTTCCTCTCCACCTCAAACTTGTCAAATGGCCACCTTGGTATCTTCACAGTTATGTAGTCCAACGACGGTTCAAAGGCGGCGTAGGTGTTCTTTGTGATTGGATTGATAATTTCCGTAAGATTATATCCCACAGCGATCTTGCTTGAAGTCCTTGCAATGGGGTATCCGCTTGCCTTTGATGCAAGTGCTGACGACCTTGAGGTTCTCGGGTTGACCTCAACTATGTAGTATTCCTCAGTTTCCTGGTTGAGGGCAAACTGGATGTTGCATGCCCCCTTTATGCCCAGGGCCGAAATGACCTTTATCGCAGAGTCCCTGAGATTGTGGTATTCCTGGTCGCTCATGGTCTGCGACGGAGTTACTACTATGCTCTCACCCGTGTGCACCCCCATTGGATCCAGGTTCTCCATGTTACATATGGTGATGCAATTTCCGGCATTGTCCCTGATGACTTCATACTCTATTTCCATGATTCCCTCGAGGGATTTCTCAAGTTCGAGCACTTCATCCGAATAAACCCTGAAAAACTCATTGGCCAGTGCAGAGAGTTCCTCCTTGGTCCTCAGGATTTTACCACCTGACCCTCCGAGCGAAAATGACGTCCTGACTATGAGTGGATAGATGTCAAGTTTGGGTATATCATCCATATAGTTGTGAACCGTAAGCCTTGCAGAAGGTGCCACCGGCTCGTTTATCTCAAGCATGAGCCTGTGGAATTTTTCCCTGTCCTCTGCGGTATCAATAGTCTCAATTGGGGTGCCGATGATCCTCACCGGATATTTCTCGAAGATTCCCTCCCTCTTGAGCTTGAGTGCAAGGTTGAGTGCAGTCTGCCCACCCATTGTGGGCAAGATAGAGTCAATTTTCTCCTTTGCAATGATCCGCTCCACAGCCTCAACGCTGATAGGCTCTATATATATCCTGTCCGCGACGCTGTGGTCTGTCTGGATTGTTGCCGGGTTTGAATTAAGCAGAACCACTTCAATGCCTTCCTCTCTCAGGGAAAGGCAAGCCTGTGAGCCTGCGTAGTCGAATTCAGCGGCCTGGCCAATAACGACTGGCCCTGATCCGATGACAAGCACTTTCTTTATAGACTTATCCAGGGGCATCAGCGCACCCCCAGATCCTTCCTGATGTCCTCAAAGAACCATTTCGCGTCCCTTGGCCCGGGAGAGGCTTCTGGATGGTACTGGACACTGAATATAGGCTTTTCCTCGTGCCGGACCATCTCAACACTGCCATCATTGATGTCCCACTGTGTAACCATGAGGCCAGTGTTTTCTAGGGAGTCCCTGTCAACGGCATACCCGTGGTTATGGGTTGTGATGAATATCCTCTTTCCGTCCGTGACTGCATGGTTTGAGCCCCTGTGCCCAAACTTCATCTTCATGGTCTTCCCTCCAAGTGCAAGGGAAATGAGCTGGTGCCCAAGGCAAACCCCATAGATGTGGGTGTCCACTGACCGCTTTCTGATAAAATCTGCAACCTTTGAAAGTGACTGGTGGGAAGGATCTCCCGGGCCATTGGAGATAAAGATTGAATCGTAATCGTATTCAATCCTGTCAAAGTCCGAGTTGTATGGCACAACATATAGATCTGCAAGCATTGACAGTTCCTTCACCAGGCTCTTCTTAGCCCCCACGTCAATAAAAAGAACCCTGTGCCCGCTCTCGCCCTTGACATGATAAGGTTCCGAGCAGCTGACCTTTGCAACCACATCCTCGTCCATTGGGTCCGGAAATTCCCCAGGGACTTCAGGTGAAGAGGACATGTATGCACGCATCACGCCCTTTTCCCTTATCTTTCTCACCAGGAGCCTTGTGTCCACCAGGTCTATGCCAGGTACCTTATGCTCCTCCAGCAACTGGTTAAAATAGAGCCAGCTCTGGTCTATGACAAGCTTCGCGTGCGCATCTCTTGCAACCACTCCCGCCACCTGCACTGAATCGCTTTCAAATAAACCCATTCTCAGGGGGTAATTTGCCACGGTAGGGCTTGCAAAGGTGAGAATCTGGTTCCTGTAGGACGGGTCAGTTATGGACTCCAGGTATCCTGTCATGGAGGTTGTGAAAACAATTTCACCATAGGAATCCCCGGCGTAGCCAAATGCCACTCCCTTGAGGACCGTCCCATCCTCAAGGATCAAGTACCTGTTCATTTCATTGCCCCCACGGACTTCCTTTCCTTACATATATTCAAACTGGATTTCATGAAAATCAACTTGACTGTTTTGCATCCTGGTATCAAAACAAATAAACCGGACGGAAATACTGCGCTCCAAACTCCATTTCCGGTTCCGTATTCCAAGACTGTTCGGGCTTGAAGATACAAGAGTCAGATAAAACCATTTTGCTAAGCTATCTCCTAAAAACTGGCCCAATTTGTTGGACCCCTTTTGAAATCTGAGGTTTTATCAATGCCTGCATACGCCAATAGGGCCGCCAAACTTGATATTTCCATCTTCAAAGAAAAGGCGGGGGATGAAAACTTCAACGCCATCGTTCAATGCACCATAGAATTCCCTGGAGAAGTCAGGGTCTGTCTCGCTGTTTGGAACGAAGCATTTGGCGGATTTCCGGAATGCAAGGACAATGAGCCCGGACTTGCCTCCATTGGCAAGGTGCCTCCTCAGTAGTTCCAGATGCTCCCTTCCCCTCTTAGTGGGAGCATCAGGGAATGTAGCTGCATTGTTCCTCAGCATGGTGCAACCCTTGACCTCAATGAGAGTATCCTGCCACTGGAAATCAATCCTGTGGTTTCCGACCGCCACCTCCTTCCTTATGCCTACAGGGAGGAACCTGGATGCAATCTGGGAGTGTACCCTGGTGTCGGTAAGTATCCAGTCATTGCCGTCGAGGGCAGCGGTGACTGAGTGGGATGTCCTGATGCCTTTTGTATTCCTGATAAGAACTTTGTTACCGGGAAAAATCAGCTCACGGAGGCGACCCGGGTCGTGGAGATGACAAGCGACAATGTTTCCATTAAAACCTACATTGACAAGAAACCGGTTTGGCCTGTCTATGACAGTGCCCTTTACAAGCGCTTCAGAAAAGCTGTAAAGGGTCTCCCCAATTCTTGGAACCTGGATGATTTCCTCCAATCCCGCCATTTCGCACTTGGCATCCTAGGACTTTGAAGGTGAAGACATCAGCGTGTGCTGGCACTCGGGGCAATATTTCTGGCCTTCCTCTACCTCGCATTCGCATTCACACGTCGGGCTGCCTATTTCTAACTTGCAAAAAATGCACATAGTTTACAGGATTGTTTCTATGTATATAGGATTTGAATCTTAACTGCGAACTTGTTGCCTGCGGCCTTAAAAAAAAGGAAGTGTAGGGGGCGGAAAGAACATTCACAATCACTTGATGAGCCCAAGCTTCCTGCCTGACTTGCGGAATGCCTCTATCGTGTAGTTGATGTCATCCTTCGAATGGACAGCAGAAGGCATCAGCCTGATTCGTGCAGCTCCAAGTGCCACTGTTGGGTAGACAATTGGAGATGCAAACACTTTCTCCTCTTCATATAGAAGCCTGCTGAGTTCGAGGGTCTTTTTCTCGTCACCAACCATGACTGGAGTGATTGGTGTCTTGGTGTTTCCAGTATTGAAGCCTATTTCGTTTAGCTTCTCCCTGAGGAACCTGGCATTATCCCAGAGCTTTTTCAGCAGCGAGTCGTCCTTCTCCATTATCTCTATGGACTTTAGCACAGCAGCAGTGTCCCCTGGGTTCAGGCCACTGCTGAAAAGGAATGGCCTGGCTTTCCGCTTGAGGTATTCAATAAGGTCCTCTGATCCTGCCACAAAGCCCCCCATTGAACCGATAGCCTTGGAGAATGTGCCCATTTCTACATCTATCCTGTCAGAAACCCCGAAATGGTCGCAGATTCCTCTCCCGTGGTCCCCCAGCACACCTTCTCCATGGGCATCGTCCACATAGCTCATTGCCCCGTATTTCTCGGCTAATTCCACAATTTCAGGAAGCGGAGCAAGATCGCCATCCATTGAGAAAACCCCATCGGATATGACAAGCGAACGCCTGTATTTTTTCACATTCTCCTCCAGTTTTGCTTCAAGATCTGCCATGTTCAGGTGTTTATAGACCCCCCTCTGGGCGCCACTCAACCTGACGCCATCTATGATGCTTGCGTGATTCAGTTCTTCGCTAAGGGCATAATCTTCCTTGCTTACGAGCGATGGTATTGTGCCGGAATTCGCTAGAAGGCCGCCCTGATAGACAAGGGCTGCTTCCATATGCTTGAATTTTGCTACCTTCTCCTCCAGCCTGAAATGGATTTCATTTGTGCCTGCAATGGACCTTACAGCGCCTGCGCCGACGCCGAATTCCTCAATCGCATCTATTGCAGCTTTCTTTACCTCCGGATGGTTTGCCAGCCCTAGGTAATTATTGGAACACATGTTAAGGACCCTGTTGCCCTCTATCTTGACCCAAGCGCCTTGCGGCGATTGTAGAACCTTAATGGGAACAAATCTTCCTGCATCCTTCATCGCCTTTATTTCATCCCTCACCCATTGTAAAGAAGTCACATTTATCACTGCATTAATGCATGGAAATGGTTTAAATTTCACCATTCCCTCAGAAAAGTGTTTCCAGTGGACTTTTTTGCATTGTATCGGGAATAACCGGAAATTGCCATTTGCCCTGGAGAGGCATTAGTTGTGCCAACATCCAGTGTTGATGCTCGATGAGAAAGTTGGGGCAATCCGCATGAAGGAGGCAGAATGAAATTTGGGGTGCCTCAGAGAGGCACCTTTGTTCAGGTTCCCCTAAAGTTAGAACCGGTTTAGATGATTTCCAGGTTGAAGGGTTCTATGAGCTTCATGCTTGCTGCCCTCTTGTAGTAGAGTTCCAGAGCCTTTCTTCCCTTTTCCCCAAAGTCTATTGACAGTGGGTTCACATACATTCTGATGAATTTTCTCTCAAGCTCCATGTCAGCGTACCTGGCATACTTGAGGGAATACCTCACTGCAGCATCCTCGTTGTCCATGGAGTATTTGATTGAATCCTCGAAATCCTTCTTGTACTTCATTGCAACATCCTTTCCAAGGGATTTCTTGATTGCATTGAAGCCAAGTGGAATCGGCAGGTCGCCTGCGTATTCCTTCCACTTCTCATACAGGTCAAGCACCTTGATGAGCCCCTTGTCCTGGAAAGTTAGCTGCTCATCATGTATGAGAATGCCAGCATCAACTTCCCCTGAAAGCACCGCCTCAGGGATCTTGTCGAACCTTACCTCCCTGAATTCTTTGGGTTCCGGGCCGAACATCTTGTACAGCAGGTAGGCGGAAGTGAATTTTCCCGGGACAGCAATAACTGCCTTTGAAAGGTCAACATTCTTCCTGGCCACAACGGCTGGCCCATAACTGAGGCCAAAGCTTGCTCCCGAGGTTGTGAGGTAATACTTATCATGCACCTTGGCGTAACCATTTGCGGATATTGCAGTTACATCGTAGAGCTCTCCTGGTGCTTCTTTATTGAGTGTCTCTATGTCTTTTACAACCTGGTCGTATTCAAAGGCACAGGGTATCTTCTTCTCGAACATTGCGTAAAACATGAAGGAATCGTCCGGGTCTGGGGTGTGCGCTATTACGAGTTTCATGAAAAGGGAAGCACTTCATTCAAGAATTGCTTTTCGCTTTATTCGCGAATAATTCAGAAGTGAAACAGTTCGAAATATCCTTGATAATAACAGGGAGTGAAATTATATAATGGATAGGAATGGCATACACCTGAAATTCTGGTGATTTCATGAAGAAGATCCTCATTGCCTTCGGGGGAAATGCCCTTTTGAGAAATGGAGATGATAGCACTTTTGACTCCCAGCTTAGGAGGGCCACAGAGGCATTTGAGAGGATTGCAGGCATAATACTTGACAACAATGTTATCATCACACATGGAAACGGGCCACAGGTTGGAAACATCCTCCTGCAGAACGAAACATCCCAGAAGGTGACAAAGCCAATGCCGCTTCATGCGTGCGGTGCAATGTCCCAGGGCCTCATTGGGGAAATCCTTGCAGAGGCCTATGACAGTGTTAAGCTGAAACATGGCCTTATGAAAGAGGCTTCCGTGATACTCACCAGGACCGTCGTGGATAAGGATGACCCGGCATTCATCAACCCTTCAAAGCCAATTGGCCCTTACTATGACAGGGAAACAGCTGATCACCTCATGGAAACCAGGAAGTGGCAGATGAAGGAGGAACCCAACAAGGGATACAGGAGAATAGTACCGTCCCCAGTGCCAATGGATATAGTTGAGCGTTCTGCCATATTCAACTGCCTCAATGATGGTTTCATGCCAATTTGCACAGGAGGCGGCGGAATACCTGTTGTGAAGTCGCAGAGAGGCTATATGGGAGTGGATGCAGTCATAGACAAAGACCTTGCTTCATCTCTACTGGCGAGGATACTTGAAGTGGACAGGTTCGTGATTCTTACTGATGTAAACGGTGTGTACAGGAATTATGGTAACCCAAACCAGGAACTTATTTCTAAAATCAGCGCAAAGGACCTTGAAAAAGAACTGGAATCCGGAATGTTTCCAAAGGGAAGCATGGGACCAAAGGTTATGGCTGCACTTGACTTTGCCAGGTCAACAGGAAAGCAGGCAGTAATAGGATCTCTAGATGATGCTGGAAAAGTTATTGAGGGAGAAACCGGAACACTAATACAGTGATCCGGCTATTTTTGGACCTTTAGGTAATTCTGTGATTCTTCTTTGAGCTTTCCGGATATTACGAAGTCCTTGAGCACCCTTTCAAGATGGCCATTTGCTATGTCCAGATCGTACTGTTCCTTCAGGAGCGCCTTTATGCCAGCTAGGTTAAGCTTGGCTGTCATGGCCTTCATTAGCAGGTTGTCGAGGTCCTCATACACATTCCATGGGAAAATGAACCATGTCCACTGGTTCTGGTCTACAAGCTCCCCGTAAAAGTCGGGCACAAATTCTGACCTTGTGATGTGGAGCATTGTTGCAGTCTTGATGTCAGCCGGTTCCTGGCTCTTTACAAAATCATAGGCAAGCTTCATGCTCTGCCCCGTGTCAGTAATGTCGTCAACGATGAGAATTCGCTTCCCCTTAAGGTTGAGTTTTCCCGGATCGTTGAGCACAGCCTGGCCGCTCTTTGTTGCGGTTATGCCCCAGTGCTCTGTCTTTATTGAAAGGAGATCCTTGATCCAAAGTGAATCTGATAGTATTCTGGAAGGCACTAAGCCTCCTCTTGAAAGCCCAATGATTACTTCTGGTGAAAAATTCTCAACCACTTGCGTCCTGATGGCGCTGCACCACTTTTCTATGTCTGGCCATGATACTAAATGTGCTCTGAACTCCATTGAATACCGATACAGTATATACTATACCTTTTAAACATATTTCATCCAAGCTTATTTCTGGAGAGCCTGAAAATATAGGGCTTTTGGCAACTTCCTGAAACTGCATATTGCGTGAAAAATGGGTTTACGCCTATTTATTCAACCAATTCTATTTTACAAATCTTTTTATATTCTCTTGCGGTGATCTTAGAATGAGCAGCCTAGATATAGCTCTAATAATTATCTTCCTGATAATTGTCTTCATCCTGCTCTCCGGACTTCATATACTCAAGGAGTGGGAGAGAGGAGCTGTTTTTACCCTAGGAAGATTTTCACAGATAAAAGGCCCTGGTGTCATTTATGTATGGCCCATTGTAAGCAGAGTGTCGTCAATCATGACAACGAGGATTCAGGTAGTTTCCTTCAAGACAGAGAGCACATTCACCAAGGATAATGTTCCAATAAATGTGGATGCAGTCATGTATTTCCAGATCATTGACCCGCAGAAATCAGTCCTGAACGTGGAAAATTATGCAGCCGCAACAAACTATTCCGCACAGACAACCCTCAGGGAAGTCCTTGGCAAGAGTTCCTTCGATGAAGTCCTCTCAGAGAGGGAAAAAATAGGAGAAGCAGCCAGGGAAATTATTGACGAGAAGACAGAAAACTGGGGAATCAAGGTTTCGTCTGTGGAGATAAGGGATGTTATTGTGCCGCAGAACCTCCAGGAAGCCATGTCAAGGCAGGCTTCTGCAGAGAGGGAGAGAAGGTCAAGGGTTACACTTGCGCTGGCAGAGGTTGAGGCCGCACAGAAGATGGTTGATGCAGCAAACCAGTACACAAACAACCCTACAGCTTTCCAGCTGAGGTGGATGAATATCCTTTATGAAATAGGCCTTGAGGGAAAAGGCACATTGATTATGATCCCAGCAAATACCCCGCCTGTAGGCGTGAGCAACCCAATGTCCATTATTGGCATGGACGAGATTGCAAAGAAGAACAAGGACATGAA